>JAZUOQ010000214.1:0-4504 GCA_045604775.1 Eubacteriales bacterium | reverse complement strand
ATCGACGAGTCCATGGAAACCTTTGCCGTGGAGTTCTTTGAAGGGACGGTCATCGCCACATCATGACGTACGTTCCGGACGACAGGTGAATCCGACAAGTGAAACGGTAAAAAAACTTGCCGGTGGTTTGGGAGTATCTGAGGCTGAACTTGTTGGTTTGCGTTCCGGCGGTAGTTGCTGTGAAACTAATGATACTGCGCTTAAGTTCGCTTTATTTGGTGACGGTAACATTTCTGACGAGATGTTGGAAGAGGTGAAAAAATTTGCACAATTTATTAAATCAAGGGACAATGCCAACTCTTAACGATCTGTATGCAATGGCACAGAACGAAGGGGTTAACATTATAAGCTTCGGTTTGCCTGAAAGCAAAGCTGTATCACTGTTTGAGGATGGCAAATATTATATAGGGATAGATAATAGTAAAAATCATAGTACTGCTGATGAAAAAACATTGCTGGCGCATGAGTTGGGTCACTGCCAGACCGGTGCGTTTTATAATGAACACAGTCCGCATTCGCTCAGATGCAAGTGTGAAAAAAAGGCAGATGAATGGGCGATTCTTACTTGCATACCATATGATGAACTTATTAAAGCATTTGAGAGCGGGATATACCTGCAGGATGAGCTTGCTGAGCATTTTGGTGTCAGTGAGAAGTTTTTGAAAAAAGCTATCGACTATTATATTGAAAAGGAGCAAAATGATGCATCTTTCAGAGAAAATAACAAATCGCGAAATAATTTTTGATGGCAAAATTTTTACTGTTGCACGTGATGATGTTTTGCTCGAAAACGGACAAAGTGCGTTTAGGGAACTTGTTATTCATAATGGCGGAGCCGGCATACTGCCTGTTGATAATGAGTGTAATGTCACGCTTGTGCGGCAGTACAGAAGCGGTGTTGCTAAAAAAATGACTGAAATATGTGCCGGAAAACTGGAAAAAGGTGAAAGTCCTTTTGACTGTGCAGTTCGCGAACTTGAAGAAGAATTGGGACTGAAAGCAAAAAACGTAATTGAACTCGGCACTATTGCTGCAACACCTGCGTATGACTCTGAAATAATATATATTTATCTTGCAACCGAATTGGAAAGTGTTCCGAGCCATACCGATGACGGTGAGTTTCTGGATGTTATAAAAATGCCGCTTTCCGATGCTTTGGATCTTGTAATGCTTGGTGAGCTTGAAGATGCAAAAACACAAATTGCGATTTTAAAAGCAGAAAGGATACTGAATGGAAAGGCTTGATATAATATGTGTAGGTACCCTTAAAGAAAAATTTATGCGTGAGTTGTGTGAAGAGTATAAAAAACGTTTATCAAGGTACTGCAAACTCAATGTGATAGAACTTGCTGAATACCGTTTGCCTGATAATCCGTCAGATACCGATATAGCACGTGCATTAGATGCTGAGTGCGATGTAATGCTTCGCGCTTGCGGTGACGGTGCGTATAAAATTGCAATGTGTATTGAGGGAAAATTTACCGATTCCGAAACCTTTTCAAAGACAATGCAAAATGCAATGGACAGACAGGGTAGAGTGGTGTTCTTTATCGGTTCATCATACGGTATGTCAGATAAAATTAAGGAGTTATGCGATATGCGTCTTTCAATGTCACCTATGACATTTCCGCATCAGCTTGCGCGCGGTATGCTGCTTGAACAAATTTACCGTACATATAAGATACGTCGCGGTGAAACATATCACAAATAGTTTTGTTGATTTTTACTGAAAAAATCAAAGTGACTTTGTATTAAAGGCGAATTGACAGAATGTTGATTCGTCTTTATAATTTTAATGCTAAAAATGCAAAGGAGAAATTCCTGTGAAAAGGCTTTGTCGAACAACAGGAACGATGCATTTTGAAAGAAACTAAATTTTTTGATTGCTTTACCGGCAACTCTGCGTATAATGTCAAAACAGAAACTCAGAAAGTATCAAATCTGGTATATGTCTATATCAAAGAATCTATAGAATACGGCGATTAATTGTGAACAAATTGTGAACAAAAATATTTTATTACAAATTTGAAACATTTGTCGTTATATTTTACAAATATGTTTGGAAGCAAAGCAAATGCTCGGTTTCGGCTTTGCAAGACATATCTGTTATACAAAATTTATATCTTTTTCACAAAATTTAAAAATTATTTATATATTTGTTGACAAAGCATTTGTGGGTTATGTATAATGGATAAAAATATATTGCCAAAAATATATTTATTTTAGAAAAGGAGAAGCATGATGAAAAAAATCAGCAGAATTTTAGCGGTTCTTCTTATCCTTCTTATGCTTGCTACAATGTCTGTTTCTTGTAAAAAGAATGATACAGATGATGAAGAAGTAGCAGTTAATAAGACTGATACGGATAAGGAAGACAGCACAGACAGCACCGGTGACGATACTGACGACGGTAAAAAAGACGATACCGACGATAAAGGTGCAGACACCGAAAAAGATGACGGCAAAGACAATAACAAAGATGATGGTGGCAAAAAAGATAATGCTACCGACAAAAAGGATGACACTCCTAACAGCGAAAAAGAAGTAGTTAACAGAAACGAAGACGGCGGTTACGCTGAGTCTGAAGACGGTACTGTTGTAGGTACACAGCAAGGTCTTGAAGTAAATGACGACTACGTTATTGAGGGTGTTGTATCTAACGATAATGGCTTCGTTCCTGATGAAGAGCAGGGTCTTGAAAAATCAGAGCGCCGTGCTACAGAGGCATCAAAGTATAACTTTGACCAGAACCCTCTTATCAACCGCGACAGACAGACAAACTCTAAATGTCTGCCTACATTTGAAATTGATGATACCGGATTCGTTCGTGCCGGTACAAAACTCCCTGATCTTAAGGGAAAAACTCTTTTCTTCTTCACTGCAGATAACTTTGCTGCATGGTCATACCGTAATGCAAAGGGCGAAACAGTTGACGAGTGGTCATGGTTTAAAGAACTTAAGAGTGAGCTTGGTCTTAACATCAAATACGAAGTTAGCCAGCATATGAAATCAGTTAACTCTGCACTTCAGTATATGAATGCAGGTAAACAGCTTGATATCATATACTCTAACCACGTTGTATTCCCTGCATCAATCTGTATTTCACGTTCTATCACAGAACTCGTAAACATCAATAACCTCGGTTCATCTCCCGGTGTTTGTAAGAACACTATGGATATTTGTAAGTGGGGTAACACTCTTCGTCTTATCTCACCTATCGGTGTTGTTGACGTAATTTGGTACAACCAGACTCTTACATCAGAGCTTAAGCTTTCTGACCCGCATAAAATGTGGGAAGGCGGCGACTGGAACTGGGATACCTTTAAGAAATTCATGCTTTCTGCTCCTAAGACTACTCAGGACGGACGTGAACTTACTGCATTCGTTCAGTGGCCTTCAAACTGCTCATACATCTGGCCTTCAACAAATGGCTCACCTCGTATTTATATCGATGCTAATGCAAAAGTTCCTCAGCTTATTAACAACTGGGATAAGGCAGCAACTCTTGAAGCTTGGGAATTCATAACAGGCGTTATGAACTCTATTAATTACGATGCATCTGCTGAGTCAACACCGGGCGTTCAGGATGCTCATATAGGTCTTTACGAGGGTACAACTCTTATGTCTGCAACAATGTATACACAGGTTTACAGAGATACTGAGTACTCAAAGAATATTCAGATCAACTGGGTGCCCTATCCGAAGTCAACAAATAAAGGCGGCGTTGATGTCTGCCAGTACTACGGCTTTGGTATGATGCTTCCTAAGAAGACTGCAAAACCTGACAATGTTGATTACGCACTTAAGTTTATGGAACTCTGGGCTACCAGATTTACTGAAACTGTATTCGATAACCTCAATACTTTCGAGTATTATAACTTCAACTACAAACAGAGAAAACAGTACTTTGACTTCGTTACAGGAAACGTTGTATTTGCTCTTGCAATGAACGACTTTTCCGATGTTAAGATGGGCGACTTCTTTAATTGCTTCAGAGGCGACTCTGCTTATAACGTAAAGACAGAGGCTGAAAAGGTTGCTAATATTGTTAACTCTTATGTAAAAGAATCAATCGAATTCGGTCAATAAGATTAAATAAGTGTCCTTCGAGGCGCACTCCGTAAGGAAGTGCGCCTCAGTTATATTCGCCTTACGGCGAGTGATATTGCTTCGCAGTGATATTATGCTATGCATAGTGATATTGTCCTACGGACAGTTTCAAGGCGAATATAATATCACGAAAACCGATAGGTTTTCATATCACTTTTGCCTTTTGGCAAAAATATCACTGCAAACTTTTAGTTTGCAATATCACTTTACCTGCCGAGAAAGATATTCTTTATTTTCGGCAAGTATTTACCTTTCTCAAAGTATGTAGCCCACTATGACACTGTCACAATCCTTGTGCAAAGTGTCATTTGTTTTGTAAGGATAAAAGCCGAGCGAGACAACTTCTTTAGGAAGTGGCTCGCACGGGACACTTATTTTTTAATATAAAAACAGG
>JAZUOQ010000213.1:0-9173 GCA_045604775.1 Eubacteriales bacterium | reverse complement strand
GGGATACCTATGCGGACAGAATCATTTCCCGGATCAACAGCGCTTATCAGATCATCCGTTTTTTTGGACCGGATATCCGCGACAGAAAAAAGTACAGCTAGCTATTGACTTTGTATACCGGGACCGAGGTTAAGAATGGTATCCATCATACCAGGCATTGAAGCTCTTGCTCCTGAACGAACGGAAACGAGAAGCGGATTTTCTTTATCACCGAACTTCATACCGGTGATTCCTTCCATTTTATCAATGTGCTCCATAATCTGTGCCTGAATTTCATCACTGATCTTTCTGCCGTACTCATACTACTGTGTACAAGACTAAGTTGTAACAGTAAAGCCCTGAGGAACCGGAAGACCGATTTTCGTCATTTCAGCAAGGTTAGCGCCCTTACCGCCGAGAAGGTTTCTCATGGTAGCGTCGCCTTCGCTGAACAAATAAACGAACTTTGTTGCCATAATATTTTACCTCCAAAAATAATTTTTAATTAAAATTATAAGCCACAGATAATTATAACATATTTTTTAAAATAGACAACCTCTTTTTTGAAATTTCTTTATTATTTATCATTTTCGACAAAATTAGCGGAATAAAATTATACCATTAAGTGAATTTTTACAAACTTCAATAATTATGAAATTACACTTGCAAAAAAAAAAAATTGCTGTTAAAATAAATATATCAATTTACAAATGGGAGGAAAAATTAAAATGGTTTATTCTTACAGTTGTTTTAGTTCGTCCTGCCATATTGCGCAATCATTATAACCGTTACGTGTATTATTGCATCACGAACGGTTTTTTTTATTAATACGGAGGACTACGAAATATGATTACTCACGGTAAAAACATTAAGATTTTTGCAGCTAATGCTTCGCAAAAAGTTGCTAAAGGCATTGCGGACAATCTTGGGCTTCCTCTCGGAAAAAGCGAAGTCAAGACTTTTTCTGACGGTGAGATCTCTGTTTCTATTAATGAAACGGTACGCGGCTCAGATGTATTCCTTGTGCAGTCAACAAACCAGCCTGTAAACGATAACCTTATGGAAATGCTTATTATGATCGATGCTTTCAAGCGCGCTTCGGCAGGTCGTATCACCGCGGTTATACCATATTTCGGTTATGCTCGTCAGGACAGAAAAGCAAAATCAAGAGATCCGATCTCTGCTAAACTTTGTGCCGACCTAATTGCAACAGCAGGCGCTGACAGAGTTCTTACAATGGATCTTCACGCAGCTCAGATACAGGGCTTTTTCAACATCCCTGTTGACCACCTTTTAGGTGTACCGATTCTTGCTCCATATTTTCAGGAAATGATAAATAACGGTCAGGAAATCACTGTTGTATCCCCCGACCTTGGTTCCGTTACCCGCGCAAGAAACTTTGCCGCTAAAATTAATGCACCGCTTGCAATCGTGGACAAGCGCCGCCAACAAGCAAATGTATGCGAAGTTATGAATATAATCGGTAATGTTGAAGGTAAACGTGTTGTTTTGGTTGATGATATGATTGATACAGCAGGTACACTTTGTAATGCTGCAAAAGCACTTGTAGAAATCGGTGGTGCTACAGAGGTTTATGCTTGTGCAACACACGGGGTTCTTTCAGGTCCCGCGCTTGAGCGTATTCAGGCAAGCCCTATTAAAAAACTTATTTTGCTTGATACCATCGAATGTCCCGAAGAGAAAAAAATGGATATGATTACCTATCTTCCTGTTGCTCCGATCTTTGCTGATGCAATTGAGCGTATTTACGAAGACGAACCGATGTCTTCTCTCTTTATTTAATCACATAACTTTATTACCCTGCCGTTTTGGAAAATGTTCTCTAAAACGGCAGGGTATTTTTATATAAAAATTATTTAAAAAAGTTTTCAAAAAAGGGTTGAAAAATACTCCTAAAGGAGTATAATTCAGTTGAAACACGCACCAAGGACGCTAGTTTTAAGAACAATTTCGGAGGGTTATTAAAATGAAAAGTTACAGTTTCGTGTTATCAGCATTTAAGGGCAAGCGGGTTGTATACATTATTTCAATGATTGGAACTGTATTATACTCGTTTATAACGCTCCTGCCCACTGTTATTATCGGAAAGATTGTTGACAATGTTTTGTATAACGGCCTCAATCTATCGAATACTGATAGAATTGATAAACTGTGGATATATATTGCATATCTCGTCGGCATTACATTCATTTCATCAACCACATGGTTTTTATGCAGGTTTATATGTCATTCTACTGCCAACCATGTCACATCCACCCTGCGCTCACAGCTATATGAAAAACTTCAGACACTTGACACTGCATTTTACTCTCAAAATCCAAGCGGTGAGCTTATTTCCCAGATGACCACTGACGTAAATGTAATACATGATTTTGTATCAACGCATTTATATATTGTTGTTAGAGATATTGCGGTACTTATATTCACATTTGTAGTACTTTTCTCCAACAGTGCTCTTATATCGGGATTTTTAATTGCTTGTATACCTGTAATTCTGGTATTTGCAGTAATACTTCATAAAACAACAAAAATGCTCCACCGCAGACTTCGTGATAAATTTTCAGAGATAAACAGTTATGTCAATGAAAATCTCGGTGCATATCGTGTTGTTAAAGCTTTCGCAAGAGAAAATTATGAGATATCTCGTCTCACGAAAGAAAGTGAAGAATATCGGGATATGGCGGTTAATAATGCGCAAAAACGTCTTAACCGTTCAACTCCTATACACATTGTTGCAGAACTTATGCGTATCATAGCACTGTGTGCATGCGGAATAATAATATTAAAATTTCCCGAATCAGGCGTAACGGTTGGTAGTCTTACTGTTTTTACTTCACTTGTATTTACTATTGTTGCAAAAGTTCGTGAACTGTCTACAACGATTTCACATTTTCAGCACTTTAACGTATCAGTTCATAAAGTTACATCTTTATATGAAACTGTTCCGGATATCGGAAGCGTTGAGCATATTGAAGCTACAGATGGCAAAATACATAAAATTGAATTCCGCGATGTAACGCTTATTCTTGACGGACATATGATACTTGATCACGTAAGCTTTACCATACGCGGCGGTGAAACGATAGCTATTATGGGTCCTACCGGTGCCGGTAAAACAATACTTATTTCCATGCTTCTGCGGCTTTACGATCCTTCATGTGGTCAAATACTTATCAACAATGTTGATATACGCAGAATGGATCTAAACAGACTCAGAAAAATGATAGCACTCAGTACACAGGATGTATTTTTATTTTCAGACACTATTGACGGTAATATCGCATACTCCAATCCGGATCTGTCAATGGACGATGTCAAAGCCTTTGCCGAATGTGCACAAGCTGCAGACTTCATTGAAAAATTATCAGACGGTTATGACACCATTATCGGCGAACAAGGTGTAGGTCTTTCGGGTGGTCAGCGACAGAGAATTGCACTTGCACGTGCGGTTGCTAAAAAATCATCCCTTATAATTCTTGACGACACCACATCGGCTGTGGATATGGAAACCGAATCACTTATACTAAAAGAACTTTCTAAAATTAAAAACAAAATAAAAATCATTGTTGCACAGAGAATAACATCTGTGGTAAATGCCGATAAGATACTCGTTATTGAAAACGGCAAAATAACAGAAGAAGGCACACACGATGAGCTTGTTGAAAAAGGAGGATACTACACCTCCATATACAACATAAGCAGACAAGGTAGTGAGGAGGTGCAGTTCAATGGCTAGAAACACATATGATGTTGACGAATCCCTTGAAACTCCTTTTGATATAAAGAACTTCAAACGTTGTACAAAATATATTAAGCACAGTGCAAAATACCTTATTATCGGTGTGATTTTAAGTCTTATTGCAACAGTATTGGCACTATTCGGTCCTTATTTTATAAAAATTGTTATCGATATAATAGAAGCCCAGCAAGCTGCAGGCACTAATGATATTACTCAGATACTTATCGTTGGCGTTGCATATCTTATCTGTATACTGCTTTCTGAATTGTGCTCATATATACGTACTGTAATCACCGCAAAAGCCGGACAGCAAATAATTCACGAAATACGTGTTGATATATTTTCGCATATACAAAAGTTATCATTTAACTATTTTGACAGTCGCCCACGCGGAAAAATACTGGTTCGCGTTGTGCATTATGTAAATAATGTTGCAGACTTTTTATCAAATGGTCTTATAAATATTATTGTTCAGTTTATGACGATAGTAATTATCATATTCTTTATGCTGTCGCTAGACCTTTATTTGACTCTTGTTGTACTTTCAGGTGTTCCGATATTTGTGGCATATATGCTGCTTATCAAAAAGCGTCAGCGTAGGGCTTGGACTGATCATTCTGCAAAAAATTCAAATGTCACAGCATATGTAAGTGAATCCATCAACGGTATGCAGATAACACAAGCATTCAACCGTGAGCATATCAACCAAGGAATATACGACAAACTTGTCACTGCAATGCGTAAAGCACATTTTAAGGCTGCAATGATAAACTGTTCGGTTGTGTATGTTATTGAAAATCTTGTCATACTGGTTCGCGCTCTGTTATATATCGCTGCCATAGTGCTTTTTGTCAACCGTCAATATGAAGCCGGTACTATTATTGCAATGGCTTCTTACGCTTCACGGTTCTGGGGTCCTATTCAAAGTATAGGTGATATATACAACCAACTTATAAACACCGGCTCATATCTGGAACGCATCTTTGACACACTTGATGAAAAGATAGAAATAGAAAATGTACCAAAAGCTTATGACCTGCCAAAAATCAAAGGTGAAGTCGAATACAAAAATGTCACTTTTGCTTACGAGGAGGGTCATAACATACTGGAAAATGTAAGTTTTACCGCCCATGCCGGTCAAAGCATCGCGTTAGTTGGACCTACAGGTGCAGGTAAAAGTACAGTGGTTAACCTTTTATGTCGATTTTATGATATCCAAAAAGGCGAGATACTAATTGACGGTCATAATGTACACGATGTAACGCTCGAGTCACTAAGAACAAATATGGGTATCATGCTTCAGGATAGCTTTATCTTTTCAGGAACAATTAAAGACAACATCCGTTACGGTAAGCTTGATGCCACTGACGAAGAAATAATAAATGCTGCTAAAACAGTATGTGCCCACGATTTTATCACAGAACTAGAAGACGGATATGACACAGTCGTAAACGAAAAAGGTTCAATGCTATCACAAGGTCAACGTCAACTTATCTGTTTTGCAAGAACCGTGCTTTCAGATCCGGCAATTCTTATTCTTGACGAAGCAACATCTTCTATCGATACCGAAACCGAACAACTTGTTCAGACAGGTATTGAAAAAATGATGAAAGGCAGAACATCATTTATTATTGCTCACAGACTTTCAACTATTGTAGGCTGTGATACCATTATGTATATTGATGAAAAAGGCATAAAAGAATCCGGTTCCCATCGTGAATTATTGCAAAAGGGTGGCTGCTACCATGACTTGTACACTGCACAGTTAAAGGATACTGAACACAAATAAAAAAAATCGGAGAATTTTCTCCGATTTTTTATTTTCGTCAAACAGGACAAAATATAACTATGATTTTTATGAACAATATCCAAATACGACGCATAAAAAAATATATATTTTTTTGTTTAATCCCGTTTTTTGTGCATATTATCCATATATAAAACAATCATTTTTAACATAAAGTGTTTTTTGATTTCTGTGTACTGACATTACATCGTCAAAAAATATTGACTAATATTATTTTATAATATATAATATAATTACTTTTATACTCAAAAGAGGTGTAATATGAAAAAGAGAATTTTATCATTAATTCTTGTATTGATAATGGTAATATCGTTCGCATCGGCATTTTGTTTAACAATGGATGCGGCAACAATTTCTTATCAGTACAAACCAACGGTGTATATCGGCGGTGGCGGTGAATATAACATCGTATGGAAAACAAACGTAAAAAGCGTAGGCTATGTAACATACCGATATAACGGTAACGCTTACACCGTATATGATGAAGAAAACGGTATTGTACGTACAGATGACAATATTCATACGGTAAGAATACCTATGGAGCATCTTGATGCTGCCAAATCATATACCGTACATACTGCAGAAGTTGTTTCACGCAATGGTTTCGACATCAAACTCGGAAGCAGTTCTGAAGTTTCATCATCTTTCAGAGGTTATGAAGGACAGGAAGAAATCAAATTCGCTTTCATTTCAGATACCCATCTTACTGCAGCCAATAAGCAGACTATGGCATCAGCAAAAAATGCAGTAGATAATTATATGGGCGGCACAAAAGAAGTGGATATGATCGTCCTTAACGGTGATATTTCTAACAATATGCCAAACGAAGAGGACTTTGATCTTATACTTGAAATTGCCAATACAGTAAGTGAAGGTATCATTCCTGTACTTTATGTAAGAGGTAACCATGAGTGTCGTGGTGCTTTTGCACAGAAACTGTACAAATACCTTGTATATGATACAGCTGAGTTCTATTGTCAATTTGACTTTGGTCCTATCTCATGTTTTGTATCAGATATTGGTGAGGATAAAGAAGACGATCATGAAGAGTACGGCGGTCTTAATGATATGGACCACTACCTTACAGAACAGCTGAGATGGTTTGAAGGTCAGGAGGGCTACTCAAATGATAGCACCTATCATTTGGCTATAAGCCACTCACCTCAGCTTGTTGACCGTTTTATTAACGAGGAGTTAGGTACCATTTTCAGCACAATGAGAACAGACGTACTTATCTGCGGTCACTCACATAATTCTGTATTCTATAACGCTAATTATGGTAACAAAAACAAACTTAAATTCCCTGTTGTCCACGATGGTGGTCATAACAACAACCAAACAATGCGCACCCTTATGGTAACATTCTCTAACGATACATATAACTTTGTTGCATTATCCGATACCGGTTCTGAAATATTTAACGAATCAATTATCGCTCAGTACAAGGGTTCCTCTGCTCCTAAAACCGAAACCGCAGTGGCTGAGGAAGTGACAACAGAAATAAAAACAGAGAACAAACAAACAGTTACTGAGGATGAAGATGTTGTAAGTTATAAAATAGACAACGCAATCGTCCCCACAAGTGCAGGGGTTTCTACTTCAGCACTTAAGGGTGCAGCGGATACAACAAACATCATCACAAAACCTGTTGTATTTGACAGCGGTGATTACTACAATGTCGTATGGCAAACAACAGCCGGCATTGAGTGTGCAGGATATGTTGATATTACCGGCACATCCGGTTCATTATCATATATGGATTCATTTGCAGGTAAACTACGTACAGAGACAACTCACTCGGTAAAAGTTCCAAAAGAGATCCTTAATGGCTCATCTTATACGATCAAATCAAGGGTTGTTACTAATTATAATATGTATGGTACTGTTGCAAATCCCCCTACATCATACGGTGCATATACAAACGGCTCAACTGTTAAATTTGCAGGCTCTAAAACTCCAAAAAATCAGTATAACATTGTTGTTATAGCTAACGCCAATGCCGGTGCAAACACAGCTGCTTCTGAAATAAATTCATCCTATACTGTATCGCCCGACCTTATTGTATCGTTGGGTAATGTAACGGGTGTATTAAATACAGAAGAAGACTTCGGCAAATACCTTAACTTTATTGCACCGATAGCTGCAAACGGCAAAATACCCGTACTTTATTTGCGTGGTGAAAATGAAGCAACTGGTGAATTTGCCGCAAATATTTCAAACTATATCCGTACATCAACTACAGAACTTGTTAACGGCAAATTCTATTCAAATATTACTCTCGGTGACAGCATTTCAATCATCGGTCTTGATACTGCAACTACCGCTCCTGACTCTGATAAAAAGTACAACGGATACGCAAACTTTGATGAGATCCGTGCTGATCAGGATGTATGGCTTGACGAAACTATCCCCAACATTTTTAAGAATAAATGTAACATTGTATTTGCAAATGCCGATAACCTTTCTAATTGTGTAGGTGTTAATTTCACAGACAGCTTTGTAAGACTTGAAACCAATCTTGTTGTCACAGGTCAATCGGGTAAATCTGCAATTTCAATCCCTGATAATAACTATGCTCACGTTACCTGCGGTAGTAAAACAGGTGACGGTTCATATGGTTTACTACTCACTTGTTCAAAGGACAATATAGTTGTTAAAAAGCTTGGCTCAACAACTATAGAAATCGGCACTGTTAATACGAAAACAAATGTTGCGCAGGAAGGCGGCGAAGATGTAATCGTTGACAGCACAACACCCGAAGATAACAAGGATGATGCAACCAAACCGGACACTCCATCTGATTCTACTAATAAAGATGACGACAAAGAAAACGACGTCAACAACAATGACGACAAAGAAACCACTGACAAAGATAACAGTACAACTGATAAAGATGACGATAATGAAAACGATAATACAACCAGTGGTGATGGCGAAATTACAGGTTATGCTCCCGGCGAATTTGATGGCGTATCAGGCGACGATTATGTCAGAGAAGTACCTGAGGGTTGGTATGAAGATTATCTGAACGAAGGATTTAAAGTTCTTTCAAATCCCACAACCAAAGGTAATGGTGTTATCACAGAGGGGGTATTCGTACAGATTGTTGCGAAACTTGCAGGCATTAACCTCTCCTATTATTACGACGAAGATACCACAGAAGATAAAGCTTCTACATGGATTGAAGATTGTGGTATTTACAACGGTTACGTTGGCGGTGAAGATGTTGTTTCAGACAATCTTGTGACCACAATAGTAACATCAATCTTTACAATCGCATAATATTAATCCCCCATATCACATTAGATGGGGGATTAACTTTTTTCCGTCCGGTTGCATATGATACAGTGTCGGACTCGACAACTAAACTAAGGATGGTAATCGATTTATTATGGAATATAAAAACGATATTTATGACAAGCCCGAATGCAAATGCAAAGACAGTTGCGACAAAGACTGCAATATTTATACAGGCGTAGATATTCCTGTAGAAGTAACACCTGTTGTAGGAACAAAAAACAGCTGTTTCCATTGTGAAACATTTTGAATCTGTGGATATCCGTTCTCAGCAGAATGGAACTGCTGATGAAGTTCTTGCAATCTTTTGGCATCTGTCTTGAATACTAT
>JAZUOQ010000212.1:0-2814 GCA_045604775.1 Eubacteriales bacterium | reverse complement strand
CCCCAAAGACAGTATAAAGCCATTGTTTTACACCAAGACCTTAACAATGCAAACATTTCAAAATTAAAGTCTCTTGAAACAGAAAATTTTAGAATTGAACTTACTCCGATGAAGGCGAATTTCGAGTCGCTTGATGACCGCATGAGCAATCGTTTGCGTTGTGATTATTTTACCCTTACTATCTATTTCCGCTTATTTATCCCTGCTATGTTCCCTCAGTATGACAAGGGCATCTACATTGACAGCGATGTTGTTCTGACAGATGACATTGCGAAACTTTACGATATTGATATCGGTGACAATTTCATTGGTGCCTGCAACGATTTATCTATCGCTGATATCCCGCCGCTTGTTGCCTATACAGAAAATGCTGTTGGTGTGAACAAGCAAGAATATATCAATTCGGGCGTTTTGCTTATGAACCTTAAGAAAATGCGGGAATGTGACTTGGAAGGTCATTTTCTTAATCTCTTAAATACATATCACTTTGACAGCATAGCCCCCGACCAAGATTATCTTAATGCAATGTGCAACGGAAAGATTTATTATCTTGATGAGTCGTGGGATACAATGCCCAACGATGCAAAACCGCCTCTTACACATACACATCTTATTCATTACAACTTGTTTTCAAAGCCTTGGTGCTATGATAACATACAATACGGTGATGAATTTTGGAAATATGCGGAGGACAGCGGATATATTGACGAAATCAGAGAATACAAGGCCTCATATTCGGACTATAAGAAAAAAGCCGACAAGGAGTGCTTAGAACTGCTTGTTCGCAGAGGAACGGAAATTCCCGAAAATGATATTACGTTTAAGAAGCTGTATGAAAAGGGAGTAAAGATCAGATTATGATTATTGGTGATAATCGAAAGGCTGTTATTAAAAACATAAAAAACTTTGCAGAAAGCGGTCAGTTTCACAACAAAGTCGAACTGAACGATCCTGTGCTCACATCAGAGCAGAATAGAAAAATTACGGATAATTATCTTGAAAACAGAAAACACCTGACCTTCAAGATAAAAACTGCAGTTGGTATAGCGCTTGCAAAAACGGCAACAAAAATAATAAACAAAAACACCGAAATAGAAGGACTTGAGAAAATTCCAAAAGACCTTGGCGGAGTGCTTATTACCAGTAACCATTTTAGTCCGCTTGAAAATACCGTTATTCGTCATTTAACAAATACGCTTGGAAGACGAAATCTCGGTATCATAAGCCAAACCTCAAATTTTGCAATGACGGGTATCATCGGTTTTTTAATGAATTATGCCGATACGATTCCCATTTCCACCGATCCACGTTACCTGGCAAGAGACTTTCTGTCGGTACTCAAGGAACGGTTGGTGAATAAAAAACACGCCATATTGCTTTATCCCGAGCAAGAGATGTGGTTTAACTACCGTAAACCTCGCCCACCTAAAAACGGCGCCTATTTCTATGCAGCCAAGCTTAATGTGCCTATTATTTCCTGTTTTGTTGAAATGGTAGATATGAACGAAGACGACACGGCGGAATTCAAAAAAGTAAAATATATTCTTCACATATTGGATGTTTTATATCCTGACCAAAGCAAAACCGTCAAGGAAAACACAGAGACTCTTGGCGAGATGGACTACTCCTTGAAGAAATCATGTTACGAAAAGGTTTACGGTAAGGAACTGACCTACAAGTTTGACAGTTTTGACATTGCGGGTTGGAAGGATACATTATGAAAGAGGTAAGATATTATTCTTCATTTACCGATGACTTCGAGCAAAGTGCAAATCAAAATTATACGATGCCCGATGATTATAAATGGGTAAGAAGTGATATTATATCGAAGTTTCTTTCCGGTCTTATCTACGGCTTGGCTATTATCTTCGGCGGATTATATTGCCGATGCTTTTTACATATGAAGGTTAATGGCAGAGAAAAGTTGAAAGGCATAAAAGGCGGATTTTTCATCTATGGTAACCATACGCAGCCTGTCGGTGATGTATTTATCCCTGCACTTAGTGTATTGCCAAAAAGAATATATACCGTAGTCAGCACTGCTAACTACGGTATACCGGTTATTGGAAAGATCTTGCCATTTCTTGGAGCATTGCCAACAGTCAACTCTTTACACGGCGTAAAGGAACTTAATAATGCGATAGAATACCGTCTCAAAAAAGGTCACCCCATTGTCATCTATCCCGAGGCTCACGTTTGGGAATATTATACCGAGATCAGACCCTTTCCCGACACGTCATTTAGGTTTCCTGTAAAGTTTGATAAGCCTGCATTTGCAATGACGGTTACTTATAAAAAATCCAAACTGTTTAAAAGACCGATTATGGAAGTGTTTCTTGACGGGCCTTTCTATCCTGATGGTAGTACAACAAAGGAAAAAACGGCTGATTTATATCAAAAAGTTTATAATACAATGAAAAAACAAAGCAGCAAGAGTAATTATAAATACATCGAATACAGGTCAAACTAACCTCTTTCTTGAATTTACAAGCATATTATATCTTGCTGATGTTTTTAAAATGTTTAAATTATATTAACACCAAAACAGCGGAGTGAAAATCACTCCGCTGTTATTTTTACCGTTTCTTTTATACTTTTTAGTACGCAGTTTTTACCGCTGTGTTTTGCTAAATACATCGTCTTATCGGCTAACGTAAACAAATCGTTTCTTGTTAAGCCACTCTCGAATTTCGCTATTCCTGCCGAAAACGTAATCGCGCTTTCGCTAAAATCAAATTTGTGATTTCTAAAATCTTCAAGTATTTTCTGCATAATCTTATGTACTTCTTCTATGCTCTTATGCTTGAAAATTAT
>JAZUOQ010000211.1:0-4226 GCA_045604775.1 Eubacteriales bacterium | reverse complement strand
GTACGTTATAACTCACCTGCCCCAAAGCCGTATTATGGATTACAGTCAGGCAGCTGTGCAATGGATAATGTCTACACAAAATTCAGGCGAGTCAAAGAATTATGTGCCGAACTTGCTGAGATCGAAAGTTCAATATACCGACTTGCTGTTGCAATAAGAGGTACTCAAAAGCGCGCCAATGCGCTTAAAAACATTGTCATCCCCGGCTATAAAAAAGATATTGCCTATATAACTGAATTTTTGGAAGAAAAAGAACGTGAAGAGTTCATCCGTATGAAAGTTATAAAAAAACAAAAAAACAGTAAATAAACTATAAAAGACTTGAATTCTCAAGTCTTTTTCTTTTATTTTTAAGTTGAATGTAACTGAGCTAACAGTAAAATCGTACTCAAGTAATGTACAATCATATGCCATTGAATATAATTTTTTAAAAAACTATTGACAAATTAAAACCTTGGTGATATCATTTTGATATCACCAAGGAGGTTATTATATGAAAGAAATTGTACTTAGTAACAAGAAAAACGGAATGGCAGTATTAATTTTAACAATACTCGGTCTGCTTGCCGGTCTGGCACTTATAATAGGCGCTGCTTTTTTAGAACAAGCAAACCCTGTCGCATTTGGTATACTGCTTGTTTTAGGTATTTTAATACTGGCTCTGGGTTGGATACCGCTTTTAGGGCTAAAAGTATTAAAGCCGCAAGAGGCTTTAGTTCTAACACTGTTCGGCAAATATATCGGAACTATTAAAGACAATGGCTTTTATTTTGTAAATCCATTCTGCGTTGCAGTAAATCCTGCTGCAAAAACAAAACTTAATCAGAGCGGCGATGTTGCAAACGCTTCTTCACTTGAAGCCGCAATAAATTCTGCATCCGTTGAAATGGTAAACAAAAAGTTATCACTTAAAATTATGACACTCAACAACAGCAGACAAAAAATCAACGACTGTCTTGGTAATCCTATTGAAATAGGTATTGCTGTGACATGGCGTATCGCAGATACTGCAAAGGCTGTGTTCAACGTTGACAACTATAAGGAGTTTTTATCTCTCCAATGCGACAGCGCACTCAGAAACATTGTACGCGTGTACCCTTATGACATAGCACCCGGAGTTGATACAACAGGTGACGGTATTGCAGATGAAGGCAGTCTTCGCGGTTCAAGTGAGATCGTTGCGAGCAGGATCCGTGATGAGATACAAGACCGCGTTAATGAAGCCGGTATTGAGATAGTAGAAGCAAGAATAACATATCTTGCATACGCTACGGAAATCGCCGCTGTTATGCTTCAGCGCCAGCAGGCATCTGCTATTATTGATGCAAGGAAAATGATAGTTGATGGTGCGGTTGGTATGGTCGAACTTGCACTCCAGCGTCTTAATGAAGGCGGTATGGTTGAACTTGATGAAGAAAGAAAAGCGGCAATGGTATCAAATCTGCTTGTAGTACTGTGCGGAAACCACGATACCCAACCCATTGTAAACACAGGAAGTCTGTATTAATATGGCTGATAATCAAAAAAAACAGGTGCCGCTTCGTCTGTCGGCAAAATTATACGACTCACTTGCAAGTTGGGCAGAAGATGACTTCCGCTCTGTAAACGGTCAAATTGAATACCTACTTACCGAATGTGTTAAACAGCGTAAAAAAAACGGTAAGTATGTATCAGACGATATTGACAAACCTATTGAACTGGATATTGAATAATGAAAAGATTTTCTAAAGCACTCATCTGCTTTTTACTCATACTGCTGTTATTACAGTCGTGCGCTGAAATACCTATAGGCGTACAACCGGAAGAACATATACATTCCATACCTGAATATTCCGGAAGTCCATATGTTGAAATAAATAACAACATACCGTCTTTTGATAAATATGAACTTACTACAAAGTCATACGAGTCCTACTCGAAGCTTGATGTGCTTGGCAGATGCGGAGTAACTATAGCATCTATAGGCAAAGATATTATGCCTACCGAGGATCGCGGTGAAATAGGATCTGTAAAGCCTACAGGCTGGCACACAGTTAAATACGATTGTGTAGACGGTAAATATCTATATAACCGCTGTCACCTTATCGGGTATCAACTGACAGGTGAAAATGCAAACACACAAAACTTAATTACAGGGACACGGTATATGAATGTGGAAGGTATGCTCCCATTTGAAAATATGATTGCAGACTATGTAAAAGAAACAGGAAACCACGTTGCATACCGTGTAACACCGGTATTTAAAAATGACAATCTTGTTGCAAGCGGAGTGCAAATGGAAGCATATTCGGTTGAAGATAACGGTGATGGTATTTGTTTTAATATATACTGTTTCAACGTTCAGCCATATATTGAAATAGATTATGCAACGGGAGAAAGCAAACTTATAGAAACCCAAATCGAAACTGAGGATGAAAGTACAAACTATATACTCAATACCAAAAGTAAAAAGTTTCATTTACCCGAATGCTCATCTGTCAATGATATGAGCAAAAGTAATAAACAAGAGTATAGCGGAACACGCCAAAATCTCATATCGCAAGGGTATGATCCCTGCGGTAGCTGTAATCCGTAAAAATAAACCCACGATAAATGTTCTTAACGAACATTTCTATCGTGGGTTTATAATTTCTTCGCGAAACTGTGTTTCATAAAGCGTTTTGTACGTACCTTCTTGTTTGACAAGGTCTGCATGTACACCACGCTGTGTTATATTGCCGTCTTTTAAAACGATTATTTCGTCTGCTGCCATAACAGTGGATAATCTGTGCGCAATAACAAGACTGGTTCTGTCTTTTAAAAGCGGCACCAACGCCCTCTGTATTGCATACTCACTTATGCTGTCCAATGAAGATGTTGCCTCATCAAGAATAAGCAGTGCAGGGTTTTTAAGTATTGCACGTGCAATAGACACACGCTGCTTTTCACCACCAGATAATTTAAAGCCCCTATTACCGACAAGCGTATCATAGCCCTCAGGCAAAGTCATAATAAAATCGTGTATATTAGCATCCTTACAGGCAGATATTATTTCATCTTCAGTAGCATCTTCTTTTGCAATAAGCAAATTTTCGCGAACTGTAGAATTAAACAGATAACTTTCCTGAGTGACAATACCGATATTACGTCGAAGATACTCAAGATCCAGTTTTCTGACATCTACACCATCAAAAAATACCTCTCCGTCATTTACATCATACAGTCTTGGAATAAGCGAAGCAATGGTAGATTTACCGGCACCCGATGCCCCGACCACAGCAATCGTTTTACCGCGCGTAAGTTTAAAGCTTATGCCTTTAAGTATTTCCTTTTCGCTGTTGTAAGAAAAACGCACATCACGAAATTCCACCTCACCCACAGCCTTATCGGGAACGATCGCATCCTTGGGCGATTCAATATCAACGGGCATATCGTAATACTCAAATATACGCAAAAACAACGCCATTGAACGAACTATATCCACTTGAATACCTAACAGCTGATCAACGGGTCTGTAAAGTTTGTTAAGAAGCGTTACAATAACTGTAATATCTCCCACGGATAAATCGGTAAACCCAAGTTTTATAATCATAAAACCGCCGAGCAGGTATATTATAAGCGGACCCATACTTGTAAATAAATTCATAGCGCGCCAAAACCACATACCAGCCATACGTTCACGAATGGTAAGGCGCATACATTCACTATTTACATCAACATACCGCTCAAGTTCACGTTTCTCACGTGTAAATATTTTTGTAAGTTGCTGACCGCTGACCGACAATGTTTCATTCAGCATTTGGTTCATTCTGTCTGCCTGTTCCTGTGTTTCTGCAGCTATTTTCCACCGTTTTTTACCTACTTTTATCGTAGGCACCGATAAAAACGGAACAAGGCTTGCGCCAACTATCGCTAAGATCCAATTTTTTTCAACCAAAGCTATTACCGTAACTACAATGGTACATACATTACTGAAAATACTTGACATTGTACCTGCTATAACACCCTGTACCCCATTTATATCACTGGTCATACGCGTTATAATATCGCCCTGCAGATTAGAAGTAAAAAAGCTTTGCGGCATTTTTTGCAGATGTGCATACATCTGATTTTTCATATCATATGTAATATGCTGTGCAACCCATGTGTTTACAAACGTTTCAACTACGCTGATAATATTTGACAGTATGAGCACACCAAAGGATGCAAATACAAGTTTTATAAGAAGTTCAAAATTCTTGTTGTAC
>JAZUOQ010000210.1:0-4247 GCA_045604775.1 Eubacteriales bacterium | reverse complement strand
ATATAGTGGTATATATGATTTATTTGATTTCTTTGGTAAATTAATAATTGGAGGCTTTACGTCTTTTGACTATAATGATGAAAGAGGGTTGTTCATGTTTCAATTCGGAGGACATTGGAAGCAAGATTGTGAAAATTACGATGAATGGGGTAACGCTATTTACCACTATTCATATCATTTCGAGAAAGGTAATAGTAGATGGTTAGTTTTAGATAAGAATCTTTGCTCTATCGTTAAAACAAATAATGGCCAAAAGCATCAGTTTTCAAAAGGTTTCATAGGAACTATAACTCCTAAAAAGGAGAATGATCTCTTGTCATTTGATGATGGCAATTTATCATTGGTAATGTCAGCTACATTCTTAAAACCTTTTTTAGCCCAGTCAGCTAGTATGCCGTTGATGTATGGAAAAGAAATTTTGCTTTTTTTGTCAATGCATACTTCATAGGCTTGCTTTATCATCTCAATAGACATACCAAGCGTTGATGTCCAAACTTCGATATATTCTTTTTCTTTTTTGGACAGTGCACGGTTATCAATCCCAAAATAGCCCTGTACAGCTGTTTCCAAACGTGCTTTTTTTTCGAGTGTTCTTATAAGTGTTTCTGCTTTTTCAAAGCTGTCAATACCCCTGTCAAACCAATCAAGCGCTACTTTTTCAATGTATCTGAAATTCGATTTGCCGGTTGATAAACAGTAATTTATCAGTTGAAGTGTAAGCTCAGGTGAAAATCCTAAATGGTCATACATTGCAACAACTACAGATGCATCATTGTGGTTTAGTGTTTTTCCCAATATACGTTGTATCTCATCAAGAAGTTCAGAAAAAACATTATCTCGTGTTTTTCGTTCAAGTATAGTATCAGGATTATAACGCGGAAGCGTTTGCGGTTGCTCACTCGGTGTACCGCTTAGTAATAAACTTGCTCCACGACGTATAATAATGCCGCTTTGAATCCAAAAATTAATAGCTTCTTTTACATCTTCGTTTGAAATATTACATTGTTTTGCAATATCCTCGACAGTTAGTGCCATATCCTCAAAACGTATAAGGCATAAAATGACTTTAATTTGTGCCCCCGTTGCAATACCTAAAAATCTGTCTGCGATAGAAGAGGGGACAAGCATAACCGGTATTCTGTTGCTCGAAAATATGTATCCTGACAAAATTATTACTCCTTTTATTATTGGGATATTAATTATAATAAATATCTGATCAAAAATCAACAGCATATTGAAATTATTAGCTTTAGGTGATATACTGTTATAAAAATTATTTAATATATGGAGTATTATGAAACGTATTAAACTTTGTGATAGAAAGCTGCCTGATTACACTAAGGCTGAGGAAATATTTAATATGGTAACGCATATAGTTGGTGCAGCAGTCGGCATTGTTGCAATACCTCTTTGCGTGATTTTTGCGGCACTTCATCATAATGTCTGGGGTGTTGTCGCAAGTGCTATCTTCGGTGCTACCATGATACTTCTTTACTGTATGTCAAGTATTTATCATGGATTGAGTCCACGCCTTACCGCAAAAAAAGTTTTTCAGATTATAGATCATTGCACAATATTTTTGCTCATTGCCGGAACTTATACGCCGTTTCTTCTTTGTACAGTTCGTTCTTTTAGTCCTGTCTCTGCTTGGGTACTTTTTGGCGTTATTTGGGGTTCTGCAGCCCTAGGCATTACTCTTAATGCTATTGACCTTAAAAAATATCAAGTATTTTCGATGATATGTTATCTTGCTATGGGTTGGTGTATCTTATCAGTAGGTGGTAAAACACTCGCAGCACTTGGTTTTTGGGGATCTTTTTGGCTTGTAGGCGGCGGTATTAGTTACACGATTGGTGCACTTTTGTACTGCATTGGTTCAAAAATCAGATATTTTCATTCGATCTTTCACATCTTTTGTGTGTTTGGAAGTCTTATGCATTTTATTTCAATTTTTTTCTATGTGATATGAGGCTGTAAAATATGATACGTCGTTTCATTTCTTACTATAAACCGCATCGTGTGCTTTTTGTGCTTGATATGTTTTGTGCTGTTCTTATTGCAGTTTGTGATTTGTTTTATCCACTTATTGCAAAGAATATAATAAACGATTATGTTCCAAATCGTAACTTGCGCTTACTTATCGTGTGGGCGATAGCGTTGCTTGCGATATATCTTGTTAAATGGGTGCTGAATTTTATTGTAGCGTACTATGGACATATTGTAGGTATACGTATGCAAGGTGATATGCGACGAGATCTATTTCGTCACTTGCAAAAAATGCCTTTTTCGTTTTTTGACAGTAATAAAACAGGTACAATTATGTCACGTCTTATAAATGATCTTAACGATGTATCAGAACTGGCGCATCACGGTCCTGAAGATCTGTTTTTATCTGTTCTTATGTTTATAGGTTCGTTTGTAATGCTAGCATCTATAAACTTTACTCTTACGGTTGTTATTTTTGCGGTAATTCCATTCATAATTATATTTGCTATATTGATGCGTTCGGGTATGCGTAATGCATTTAGACGCAGTCGCGAACAGATCGCTGAGGTTAATGCTAATATTGAAACTGCAATATCCGGTATACGTGTAACTAAAGCGTACACATCCGAAATTTACGAAAATTCAAAATTTGATAAGGAAAATAATCTTTTTAAAAAAATACGTTCTAAAGCACTTTTGGAACTTGGTAAATTTCATTCTGGTATGACCTTCTTTACTGATTTTTTATATCTTGTAGTTCTTGTATCCGGTGGTTTGTTTTTCTTTTATAACAAAATTGATATAGGTGATTTTGCAGCGTACTTATTATATATCAATATGTTTTTAAATCCTATACGCCGTTTTGTATCGCTTTTTGAACAGTTGCAAGAGGGAATGACCGGTTTTAAACGTTTTGTTGAAATTATGGATACACCCATTGAGATAGAATCGGAAAAAGCTATTGATATTACAAATGTCAAGGGTGATATTGAATTTAAAAATGCAACATTTTCTTATAATCCCGATAATGAAAATAGTGATGTTATTAAGAATTTGAACCTAAAAATAAAAGCTGGACAAACTTTAGCACTTGTTGGTCCGTCTGGAGGCGGAAAAACGACAATTTGTCACCTTATTCCTCGTTTTTACGAACTAGACGGTGGAACTATCTCTCTTGATGGTAAGGATATAACAACTCTTACGCGTTCATCACTTAGAAAAAATATTGGTATCGTATCTCAGGATGTGTTTCTCTTTAATGGTACAATAAAAGAGAATATAGCTTATGGTGATCTTGATGCAACTGATACACAAATAATAGAAGCAGCGAAAAAAGCAAATATTCACGATTATATAATGACCCTTGAAAATGGATACGATACAAATGTAGGTGAACGTGGTGTTAAACTTTCGGGTGGTCAGAAACAGCGAATATCTATTGCACGTATATTTCTAAAAAATCCTACAGTGTTGATTCTTGACGAAGCAACAAGTGCTCTTGATAATGCGACTGAAATGTTAATTCAAGATTCCTTAGAAGAACTTGCAAAGGGAAGAACAGTAATAGTTGTTGCTCACCGTTTGTCAACGGTAAAAAATGCAGATGAGATCGTTGTAATAAATAAAGACGGTATTGCTGAGAAAGGAACGCACGAACAGTTACTTAGTATCGAAAATGGTATTTATAAGAATCTGTATTCGTATCAATTCAGATAATGAGTGAGGAAAAATATATAATATGCCCTATATGTGAATCTATCTATCCTGAGGAGGTGGACTTCTGTATCAATTGCGGTACTGAATTTGACAAGGAAACAGTCGAAAAAACAGACCACCAGTCCGAGAAAGGAAAATTATGAAAAAACTTATCTCTATAACTATAATTTTGATAGTACTTTTAAATGTTTGTTCCTGCTCAAAAACTGTCACATATCTTCGTGCACCAGGAGATAGCGATGCAGATATATTTTCTAATATCATAGAACTGGATGCAAATGGAACAGATCCGGCGATTTTTTATACATATGAAACACTATATGATGTATCTGTAAACTTAATGGTATATAACTATGATATTGATGATTACAACGTATCTAGCACTATTTATGAATCACCGGTTATGGACAAATCAACTGCTTTAAAAATCTCGCTTGATTTATCAAGTGAGATGCCATATGTAATGGTTCGGTATACGCGTGAATCAGGTGAAGTTCGTGAGCAGTACCTATATTGTACTGCTGATGATGGTAAGTATTGGTTGT
>JAZUOQ010000209.1:0-6862 GCA_045604775.1 Eubacteriales bacterium | reverse complement strand
GGATACTGGCAGTTGGGACCCTGGATCGCAACTGTTTTAATGACTGTTATAATACTTATATTCAGCGAGATTATACCGAAAGTAATTGCAAAAACACTTCCTGAAAAAGCATCAATTTTGTTCTCTATACCGTTATTTATTGTTTGTATAATCACTAAACCATTTGTTTGGATCGTAAATGGGGTACTTAAGGTAGTATCACTGTTATGGAAAAATAAAATAGATGACCAGCCCACAGTAACCGAGGATGATCTTGAAACAATTATGGATACAGTTGAGGACGAAGGAGTTATTGATGAGGATAAATGCGAGCTTATACAGAGCGTGTTTGACTTCGAAGAAGTACAAGCATACGAAATAATCACACCTCGCGTTGACCTGCTTGCGATCAATATTGATGAGAGCAGAGAAAGTATGCTTGACAAAATACTTACTTCACCATACTCAAGAATTCCCGTTTACCGCGATACTATAGATAACATTATCGGTATACTGCACGTAAATATGGTACTCAAAGAGTTAGCCGAAGACAATGATTGTAATATTGTATCTTCTTTAATGCCTGCGGTTTTTGTGCATAAAACCACACCGCTTGACGATGTTTTAAACACAATGCAAAAGCAAAAAACACATATGACAATCGTAACAGACGAATACGGCGGAGTTATGGGTATACTTACAATGGAGGATGCACTTGAACAGTTAGTCGGTGATATCTGGGACGAAAGCGATATTATCGATCCTGAAATCATAGAACTTCCTGACGGAAGCTATGAGGTGGACGGCGATATGCGTATTGAGGATATGTTCTATGAAATCGACTTTAACGACAAAGAGTTTGATGATGACAACTCAACAGTCGGAGGTTTTGTAGTTGAACTTTTGGGAAGATATGCTCACAAAAACGACATTGCCAAATACCAAAACCTTGTATTCCGTGTGACAAAAGTTAAACGTCACAGAATAATAAAACTTCGTGTAGAAGTTTTACCGATTGAGAACGACAAGGATGACGAATAAAATAAGCGGTGAATTCCTTGCGAATTCACCGCTTTTTATAAGGAGAAAAACTATGGCAAAATGGATATGGAACAGTAACGGCGCAAAAGCTGATGAATACTGTGAGTTTCACGACAGTTTTGAGTTCAGTTCCGGTAAGATAACACTTGAAATTTCCGTAGACACGCAATATGTACTTTATATAAACGGTACACTTGCCGCGTTTGGCCAGTATGCAGATTATCCGCACGATAAAATTTTTGACCGTGTAGATATAACTCAATATTGTAAAGAAGGTTTAAATAAGGTTGACATCACCGTATGGTATTATGGGGAAACTTGTTTTACCTATTACAAAGGCAATGCTGCACTTATGTATAAAATTTACTGCGGCGAAAAAATTCTATGCAAGAGTGACGAACATACCCCTTCACGACTAAGCCCGGTATACAAACAGCATACATGCAAGTTCATAACGTATCAGCAAGGCTTTACTTTTTGTTATGATGCTACAAAAGAAAACTCCGATAATCAATTCACACCGTCTGTGATAGTCGATCAAATTCTACCATTAAGAGAAAGACCCTGCAAAAAACTTATACTTAAACAGCCTGTTAATGCCATTGTTTGCAAAAAAATATCAGATACTGACATCATTTTTGATTTAGGCAAAGAATATGTAGGGTTTATAAAGCTTGACTGTTATTGTGAAAATTCGCAAAATGTAACAATATCATTTGGCGAACATATAACAGACGGAAAAGTCCGCCGGATAATTGGAAGCCGCGATTTCAGTGTGGAATATATAACAAAAAAAGGTGAAAATAATTATCTCAATCCATTTAGACGACTTGGCTGCCGTTATATTGAAGTAGTCAGCGAAGTGCCTTTGGATAATCTCAGAATAGCACTTGTACCAACTGATTATCCGATAAACCCGCTTCCCCGCCCCGCTCTTTCAGAAAAACAAAATAAAATATATGATATTTGCATACATACTTTACACTTATGTATGCATGAACATTACGAGGACAGTCCTTGGCGTGAGCAATCCCTTTATACAATGGACAGCAGAAATCAAATGCTGTTTGGTTACTACGCTTTCGGTAAATATGAATTTGCACGTGCAAGTTTACAGCTTATTGCAAACGGTAAGCGTGAAGATAATATGCTTTCTATCTGTGCACCATCTGATTATGATTATGTAATACCTTCCTTTACACTACATTATTTCATTCAATGTGCTGAATATTATAAATACAGTAAAGACTTAACGCTTTTAAAAGAAATTTATCCTAAGCTTTGCTCCATTTCAGAAACTTTTAAAAAGCACGAACAAAACGGATTGTTGCCGCCATTTCGTTCTAAAGAGTATTGGAACTTCTATGAATGGACCGATACATTCTCAGCGGGTCGTGATAAAACAGTAACCCAACCCGATTTGTTTTTAAATACTCTTTATTCAATCGCACTCAAATGCTTTGCAGACATATGTAATGCACTTGGCAAAAAACATACTTTAAATGAGCAAATAGAAAAGCTTAATCAAAAAATATATGAAACGTTCTGGAACGAAAATAAAAAAATCTTTTCAAATCTTCCCGATAATATGGGTGGATACAGCGTACTTGCAAATTCATGGGCGATTCTATGCGGTGCGGCTGACAAATGTGATTTAGAAGAACTTTCTGACAAACTGATTTCAGATGATACAATTGTTAAAACATCACTTTCAATGACCTGTTTTTTGTATGATGCCCTTTTAAAAACAAACAAAGAAAAATACTCTGAATATATAATAAAAGACATAGAACGAATTTTTGAACCTATGCTAAATGGTTCGACTGTATGGGAAACCGAACTGGGAGAAAATGATTTTCACGATGCAGGAAGCCTTTGTCACGGATGGAGTGCACTTCCGATTTATTATTACAATATATTAAAATAAAAAAGAGCCTTTCGGCTCTTTTTTTTTTAATATGATAATGAATATTTTTTTCCGGCAACTCTATCGTAAGTTATAAGTTCCATTGATTTAATAAAAGATCTTTGCTCATCGCTTGGATTAATACCCAAACGAACATTATAATATGGTAAATCAAGATAATTATCTGTAAGATAGTCCATATACGGTGTTGTTGCCGTGCCTATTGCATTACAGACAAGCGGAAGCAAATAATAAGTAGAAAGCTCATTTTTAGTTTCCAGCACCCCGTAGTCAACATCGTAATTTGAATATACAAGATATGGCGCACCGTAAATGAATTTAAGCTCATCGGTGTCATAATCATCTGATATATTTATATTACCAGCCTGATTATATGCCGCATGATATGCACCAAGCGCCGGCAGATGATCACCAAAATAGACAAGCACTGTTTCTTTTTCCCTGCTATCTATATAATCAACAAGCTGCTTAAGTGCCAGATCTGCATAGTAAACACCCTGCGTATAAGTTGTGACAGATGCGAGCGCAGACTCGTCCATATTATCATTTTTAACCTCAACTATTACATCCTCAGGTTGCGATGGATCATAACCGCCGTGATTTTCCATTGTTATACCAAAAATAAAGTTAGGAGTTTTTGTATTTGTTTCAAGAGTATCAATAAGAGCATCCATAAATATTTCGTCACGGATATAACCACGCCTGTATGAAACATCGTAGTTTTGAATTATTTCGTCTTGTGAAATAAACTTATCAAAACCAAGAAGCGGATAAGCTACATTACGCATATAGAATTTACCATCATAAGTATGGATACCAGTTGTCGAATAGCCCTGTTCCTTAAATACCGAAACCATAGTTTCAAGCGGATCTGTAACATAGAGATACGGGCTTGTCCCATTAACAAGATAATCAAGTGTCATACCTGTAAGCACCTCAAACTCTGTACGAACGGTGCCGCCGCCGTGTGCAGTGGTATACATCATACCGCTTACACAATTATCGCGAGATATTATATCGTCATAGTTCACCAGAGGATTTTGTGAAAATGTGGTATTTTTAAGAGTACGCACATCAAAAAATGCTTCAGAGAGAATAACAATAACATCAGGTGAAGATGAAGCTTCACTACCGGTATATCCTGCAAGATAATCAGACAATGTTTGCTGTGAATAACCCTCCGGTTCACTTACCTTAAGCGCGAAACAGTTTATTGTAAAAGCATTTACAAAGCCGTTGTATTTATAATTTGAAGATTGTAAAACAGAATTATCAAAAGACATTCCAAACTTGTTTAACACTTTTTCTGTTGATTTAGGGCTGTGATAAAAAACCACAAATATTAAACAAAGCACAATCGCTGACGGTATACGTATATACCATCTTACCCCAATTTCAGTATCTGCCAGCCAAAATAGAACAGTGCCTATAATAACAAGCGGTATCAGCACATATATAAGCCAAGGAATACTGAAACTTACAAAGCCTGTAAGTTGGCCAAGATTTCCTGCCATGGTAATATCCCATGGACAAAAATAATCACCGTTACAAGCAAGTTTTACAGCATTAATAATACCAACTACAACTGATAAACCACCCATTAATGCAGCATATATCCAGAGTTTTCTGACAAGCAGAAGTATTATTCCCGAAACAAGAGCAAGAACCAGCATACCGAAAAAGAACTTGTCAATATTTTTATACCACAGCTTTAATGGTTGTAAAACGCTTGAGAAGTTCATATATTCCATTATAAAATAACAAAAGAACACATAAACAGGAAGTACACAATAACTTAATACTCTGTACCACTTCTTCTCACGCATATAATTACGTACATTTATGATTTTATCACACAATGCTTTCAATTAAAATCACCTCAAAAAGATAAATATGGGGATACGTCAGGTATCCCCATATTATTAAATTAGTCTGCGGATACTCCGTTTTGCATATCGAGTAGAGCATCTTTTCTAGAAAGATTGTATCTGCCCTTATCGTCAATTTCCATAAACTTAACGTAGATCTCGTCACCCTCTGAAAGCAGATCCTCAACCTTTTCCACACGCTTAGTGTCAAGTTTGGAGATATGAACCAGACCTTCTTTTCCGGGAGCAAACTCAACAAATGCACCAAACGCCATAAGTTTTACAACTTTAGCGCGGTAGATAGCTCCTACCTCAGGCTCAAAGACAATGCCCTTAATTATTTCAAGAGCCTTATCAGCAGCACTCTTTTCGGCAGCTGAAATAAATACTGAGCCATCATCTTCAATATCAATTTTCGCACCTGTGTCAGCAACAATTTTCTGAATAACCTTACCGCCGGTACCTATTACCTCACGAATCTTATCCGGATGAATCTTATGAGTAATAACCTTAGGTGCCCATTCCTTAACATCATCACGAGGTTGTGCAATTGCTTTAAGCATTACCTCATCAAGAATATAGTATCTAGCGATACGTGTTTTTTCAATAGCTTCCTTGATAATAGCGTCTGTAAGACCGTCTACCTTAATATCCATCTGAATAGCAGTTATACCTTTTTTAGTACCTGCTACCTTAAAGTCCATATCACCAAAGAAGTCTTCAATACCTTGAATATCGACCATTGTCATAAATGAACCATCATCACGGGTGATAAGACCGCAAGAAATACCTGCAACAGGAGCCTTTATCGGAACGCCTGCATCCATAAGTGCAAGTGTAGAACCGCAAATAGAGCCCTGTGAAGTAGAACCGTTTGAAGTAAGAACATCAGATACAAGACGTATAGCATAAGGGAACTCTTCAACTGAAGGAATAACAGGCTCAAGAGCACGTTCAGCAAGAGCACCATGACCTATTTCACGTCTACCTGGGCTTCTGGACGGTTTTGCATCACCGACAGTAAATCCCGGCATATTGTAGTGATGCATATATCTTTTGGTTTCAACATCAGCATCAAGGCCGTCAATAACCTGCTCGTCTGATATCATACCTAAAGTTGCAACAGTAAGAACCTGTGTTTTACCACGCGCAAACATACCGCAACCGTGTACTTTGGGAAGAAGACCGACTTCTGCGTGAAGCGGGCGGAGATCATTGATACCTCTTCCGTCAACACGCTTACCTTCCTCTGAAAGCCATGTGCGTACAACATATTTCTGAAGTTTGTACAAACATTCGTCGATCATAGGAATTCTATCCTCGTTGTCTGCATCAAACTGAGTGTGTACTTTTTCGTATACTTTATTGATATTTGAATCACGAAGTTCTTTATCGTTTGAATCCAAAGCTGACTTTACATCATCAATAGCATATTCCTTGATAGCATCAAAAAGCTCATGATCTACATCACACGATTCAAAGGTAAACTTCTCTTTACCGACTTCACTGACGATACCGTTTATAAACTCAACGATCTTCTGGTTTTCTTTATGGCCTTCCATAATGCCGTTGTACATAACATCGTCTTCAATTTCTTTAGCACCTGCTTCTATCATAGTTACCTTTTGAGCGGTAGAAGCAACAGTTACTGCCATTTGTGAAACCTCACGCTCATCTGCTGTAGGGTTAAAGAGGTATTTGCCGTCAGCATAGCCAACAGAGATACCACTGATAGGTCCATTGAAAGGAATATCGGAAATTGAAAGCGCAATAGAAGCACCAATCATACCAACGATTTCCGGAATATTGTCCTGATCAACCGCCATAACTGTAATATTTACATTTACATCGTTACGCATATCCTTTGGGAAAAGCGGACGGATAGAGCGGTCTATAACACGTGAACTTAATATTGCCTTTTCGCTTGGTCTACCCTCACGACGAAGGAAACTACCGGGAATTCTGCCGACTGCATACATTCTCTCCTCAAAATCAACTGAGAGCGGAAAAAAATCAATACCGTCACGTGGTTTTGAAGATGCTGTAG
>JAZUOQ010000208.1:0-3419 GCA_045604775.1 Eubacteriales bacterium | reverse complement strand
AAGAGGGGCGGAGCGTGGATGACCAATTTCGTCAATCAGGAAATCGCCTCTGACGGTACCGACATCCGTCCTGTAATCGTCAATGTAGGCAACTTCGCAAAGCCGACTGCAGACAAGCCGTCTCTCCTTACCCTCGATCAGGTGGAGACCCTTTTCCATGAGTATGGCCATGCGCTTCACGGACTTCTCACCAAGTGTACATACAAGAGCGTGAGCGGTACTTCCGTTGCCCGTGACTTCGTTGAACTCCCGTCGCAGATAATGGAGAACTGGGCCTTCCAGAAGGAAGTCCTTGCCCGATATGCACGCCATTATGAGACTGATGAGGTCATCCCTGATGAACTTGTCGCAAAGATCATGGATTGGTTTGCAAGGAAATTCATTGTGATCTATCATGCGGAAGACCTGAGAGTGGTGAGGAGATTTGCAGATCCGAAAGCAAATACGATCTATGTTGAAAGGGTACCGCCAAGCGTAACGCCCTGATACAGAATACAATTGTCGCCGATTTCTGTAGTTTCGCCAACAACAACGCCTGAGCCGTGATCAATAAAAAAGCCTTTACCGATAGTAGCACCCGGATGAATTTCTATGCCTGTTTTAAACTTGGCACGTTCACTAAGCCAGCGCGCACGAAAAAAATTACCTTTTAAATAATGTTTGTGTGCACGACGGTAATAACGAAGAGCTTTAAAACCCTTATATAACAAAAATATCTCAATATCATTACGTGCAGCAGGGTCACGTTCTTTTATAAAATCAATTTCGTATCTGTATTTATTAAACATATCACTTTCTCGGATCAATAAAATCTTTATTTTGCTTTACATATACCGCGCCGCTGATAACGGTCATTAATGCACTTGCCCATAGAATTACATTTGTAATGATGTTATTAGCATTTATAACCGCATCTGATGCTGAAAATATACTTAAAAAGTATTGGGACGCCAATACATATATAACCGATGACATCTGGCTTACAGTTTTACATTTGCCCCACATATTTGCAGCAATAACCTTACCTTTGCCAGACGATATAAGTCTCAGAGATGTAATAAGGAACTCACGTATAAGTACTATAAAAGTTATCCAGACTATACCGTAGCCTATCTTAAGCTCAATAAATGCTAAAAATGCAGCAGTAGTAAGCATTTTATCCGCAAGCGGATCCAAAAATTTTCCAAAATCAGTTATAAGATTATATTTACGTGCCATTTTACCGTCAATAAGGTCAGTTATTGAAGCCACGGCAAAAAGAACCAATGCTACAAGATAATGATGTGGAAAATCAATAAGCATTGCCGCCATAAAAATCGGTGTCATACATATACGCAGTACTGTCAGCTTATTTGGTGTGTTCATTTTTCTATTTCTCCTATAAGTTCAAAATCCATACACTCAGTAATTTTTACATTTACGGTATCACCCATATGTAATACGGTTTGCGATGTGAAGAATATTTTTCCGTCTATATCAGGCGCTTCCATATAACTTCTGCCAAAATAACACTCGGCATACCTGTCATACCCCTCACAAAGCACCGTTAAAGTCCTGTCTATAAGTAACTCCTGTTTTTCAAGTACAATTTCCGATTGAAGCATCTCTACACATTCTGCGCGTGATGTCTTAACCTCATCTGAAATATCACTCACCATATCATATGCCGGCGTTTCTTCCTCGGGTGAGAATTTAAACACACCCAATCTGTCAAAACGAGCTTGTTTTAAGAAATTACACAGTATTTCAAAATCGGCTTCCGTTTCGTTGGGAAAACCCACCATAACAGTCGTGCGAAGTATTACATCCGGTATTTTTTCACGAAGTTTTTTAACAAGCGCCAACAAACTTTTATCATCACCCGGTCTGTTCATTGCCGAAAGTACAGATCGCGATGCGTGCTGTATAGGCATTTCCATATATTTCACTATTTTTTCTTCGCTTGCAATAACTTCTATTATCTCGTCAGTTATATGTTCGGGATAAAGATACATAACGCGTATCCAATCAGCCGTACATTCCTTGCATAAACGTCTTAACAGTTCTGAAAGTTTCCTTTCACCGTATAAGTCTATACCGTAGTTTGCAGTATCCTGCGCTATTACAACAAGCTCTTTGGCACCGTTTTGACAAAGAACTTTTGCCTCCGCAATTATATTATCCATTTTCCTTGATTTAAAATCACCGCGGATATTAGGTATTGCACAGTAACTGCAACGGTTTGAACAACCGTCTGCAATTTTAAGATATGCACTATATGGCTCAGTTATTAAATATCTTTCACCCTCAAGTTGAATATTCTCAAGGCTATCGAACATAATTACCCGCTCACCGTTCAAAACGCGTAAAACAGCCTCTGTTATTCTGCCAAAACTTCCGACACCTATAAAGCCGTCAACCTCATACAGTTCTTGCTCAATATTATCGGGATAACGTTGTGCAAGACAGCCACACACAATTATTTTTGAGATCTTTCCTTCTTTTTTCAGTTGTGCGGTTTCAAAAATAACCTCCAACGCCTCACTTTTGGCATCCTCAATAAAACCACAGGTATTAATGACCATAACGTCACATTCCGGCTCACCTGTTATATCATAGCCTGCATTTTGTACAGCCTTTATCATTATCTCGGTATTGATCTGATTTTTTGCACAGCCGAGAGAAATAAAGCCTATTGTTTTTTTATTACTCATAATCGTCCTCTGACACTGCTTCATACAGTGCCGATTTTATATTTTCATAGTCGTACCCGTAACGCATAAGCGAACGTACTGCAGATGCTACTGATTTTTTATCGGTGGCATCAAATTTAAATCTGGTACCGATAAGCTTTCTGATATTTTTATCAAAATCAATTTCAAGTTCACTTATTGCATTTTCAATATCCTCACCGGATATACCGCGCATTTTAAGCTCATTCTCTATACGGCGGATGCCATACAGCTTGACTTGTGCCATATTGCGTGCAAGCGTTGAAGCGTATCGTGAATTGTCAATAAAACCCTGTGACTTTACTGACTCAATACAATCCTTAACTATATCTTTTTCAAATCCTGCACGAGTTAGCTTTTCAAAAAGTTTTTTTTCACTCATATCGCCGTATGACAGGTACGTATAAGCCTTATGTTTTGCACGAGTTAAAACTACACGCCGTTCGATATCGAGTAGTTTTTCATCATCAAGCGGCATACCTGTTTTTATCCCTGCTTCAACAACCGCGTCCTCGGTTATTGTGAGTATAAGTTCTCCGTCCGCATATATATCAAAGTATCCTTTTTTATTTGGTGACGGAAGTATTGCTGTAATATTATTCAAAGTCATCAACGCTTACATCCAAAGATGCTGTGGCAGCAGGCTTAGCCTTAACTGTAGTCTTTTCTGCTTTTGGAGCAGTCTGATCTGCCTTTACATCTTCACCG
>JAZUOQ010000207.1:0-3701 GCA_045604775.1 Eubacteriales bacterium | reverse complement strand
TTATTATGATAATAACACAAGCACTAATATTTTTCAATAGGAGTAAAGTATGAATTTCTTTCTTCCCACACAAATTATTACAGGAAAAGGATGCGTTAAAGCATCTGCTGACAAAATTGCGGCATTGGGCAAAAAATGTCTTATTGTCACAGGTAAAAGTTCCGCTAAAAAATGTGGTGCGCTTGAAGATGTAATAAGTACTCTTGAAAGCAAAAATATACAATATTATATATATGATAAAATTGAACAAAATCCGACAATCAAAAGTTGTATAGACGGAGGTATGCTTGCAAGACATTTCAGTGCTGATTTTATAATAGGTATAGGCGGCGGTTCACCGCTTGATGCATCAAAAGCAATAGCAGTCCTTGCTGCAAATGAAATTACTGAAAACGATTTATATAGTATGAATTGGAAAAATGAGCCGCTTAAAGTAATTGCAATAGGCACCACAGCGGGTACAGGTTCAGAGGTAACACAGGTAGCGGTCATAACTGCAAGCGATGGACGTAAAAAAAGCTTTCGTGCAAACAGTGTGTTTCCTGTTTTATGTTTAGGTGATGCATCATATACTGAATTTATGCCGGACTCCGTTACACGTTCAACCGCTATTGATGCCTTATCACACTGTATTGAAAGTTATTTCTGCAAAACGTCAAACGACATCTCTCGCACTGTGGCTAAACGCGGTATTGAAATAATATACAATGTTTTTCGCGGTATCGTAAAGGGAAAGAAAATTGATTTTGAAATGCGAGAAAATTTATATCTTGCATCACTCTACGGCGGAATTTCAATTTCTGTAACAGGAACCGCATTTCCGCATGCGCTCGGCTATTTCCTGACAGAAAAGTACAGTGTCCCACACGGTACTGCTTGTGCTGTTTATCTGCCTGAGTTTATACGCTACAATGAAAAAAATGCAGAATGCATATATCGGGAACTTTTTGAAGACATTGACGATGAAGAACTTATAGGACTTATAAAAGCAATTGCGCCTAAAGCAGATGTTAAAGTAAACGAAGATGTTTTTAAAGAGGTATATCCGCGTTGGATAAATAATAGTTGTCTATCAAAAATGTATGGTGATATCACAGCAGACAGTTTAGATAAAATTGTACGAAAATGTGTTAAATAGAGGAGGATATATCAATGAACATAGTTGTTGCACAATCAGGTGGACCTACTTGTGCCATAAATGCATCGCTTTTAGGTGTATTCAAAGGTGCTCTTAAACATTCTGAAATTGATATTGTATTCGGGTCACTTAACGGTATCGAAGGTATTATCAACGATGATATGATAATCCTAAACGATTACATAAAAACATATATGGATATGGAGTGTTTACGTCAGACACCGTCTACACTGCTCAACTCATGCAGATACAAATTACCCGATGCAAATGAAAACAATGAAGTATATGAAAAAATATTAAACACGCTTACAACGCACGGTATAGGGGCTTTCTTTTATATCGGTGGTAATGACTCAATGGACACTGTCAACAAAATCTCCCATTATTTTAAAACCAAAAATATTGATATTAAGGTTATTGGAATACCCAAAACCATAGACAACGATCTTGTATTGACAGATCATACACCCGGTTACGGCTCAGCTGCAAAGTATGTTGCAACAACTGTGCAAGAGATCATACGCGATTGTTCGGTTTACAGCATACCGTCTGTTACAATCATTGAAATAATGGGAAGAGACACAGGTTGGCTCACCGCGGCATCGGCAGTGCTTCGGGTTAATGATGAAATAGCACCTCACCTTGTATATCTACCGGAAGCGCGATTTTCCGTACAAAGTTTTCTCAATGATATTCGCCGTGTACAACAATCACGCCGTGCAGTAGTCATTGCGGTATCCGAAGGCATTGAACTTGATCCCAATGATATCAGCGAAAAATATCAGAACAAAGTTACCGATAATTTCGGGCATAAATATTTATCTGGTGTGGGAAAATGTCTTGAAAATATTGTGCGCCGTGAGATAGGCTGTAAGGTACGCTCGATCGAGCTTAATATTATGCAACGTTGTTCATCCCATATCAGTTCTAAGACAGATATTGATGAAGCTGAACAGATTGGTATATGTGCTGTATCTGCAGCAATCGCAGGAGAAACGGGCAAGGTTATGATATTTGAACGTGTAAGCGATACACCTTATACTGTAGTAATTAAAAGTGCCGAAGCATCCGATGTTGCAAACAAGGTCAAATATTTCTATCCCGAATGGATAAACGAAAATGGAAACAATGTCACAGACAAAGCTATAAATTATATTTTACCGCTTATACAAGGTGAACAGGATATCCATTTTGAAAACGGTATACCAACACATTTTAAACTTAATAATTAGAGGTGTTAAATGAAAAGTAAAAAATACTATTTAACAAGCGCTGTATTATTTCTGATATTTATTTTTTTCACCATCATTATCAAAACCATTGATGTGCAGGCGATAGGTCCCAATGCTTCAAGCATAGGGCTTGCAGATTTTAACATAGCAATATTCTGTGCGCTGGGCGAAAACAATTTCTGGTATTCGGTTTCTGAAGTACTTGGAAATGTTGCGCTTTTAACAGCACTGGGGTTTGCTTGCCTTGGAGTATACCAATTTATAAAAAGAAAAAGCATTTTTAAAGTTGATAAATCACTTATTCTGCTTGCACTATTTTACATTACAGTAATAGTATTCTATATTTTATTTGAGGTCATAATTGTTAACTACAGGCCTGTTTTGATTAACGGTGTTCTTGAAGCTTCCTACCCGTCATCACATACTATGCTCACTCTGTGTATTATGGGCACGGCAATAATACAATTTAATAGATTAGTTAAAAGCAAAGTTGTGTCAATTTTTTTAGATATATTATGTATCCTCATAGCTGTATTCACACTAATTGGCAGGTTATTATCGGGTGTGCATTGGTTTACAGATATTATCGGTGGTATAATACTATCATTTGCTTTAATAATACTGTACATTGGCGTAAACACAAAAAATGAAAAAAAATAAATTTTTTTTAAAAAAACACTATTCATACAAAAAAGTGTATGATATAATATCTAAGTGATTTTTTAAAAAATAAGGAGTGCTGAAAATGAAAAAGATTTATGAAGGCAAAACAAAAGATGTTTATGCTCTTGAAAATGGTAATGTAATGCTTAAATTCAAAGATGACTGCACCGGAAAAGACGGTGTGTTTGATCCCGGCGAAAACACAGTAGGACTTACCATTGAAGGCATTGGAAAAGCTAATCTTGAAACATCTGTTTATTACTTTGAGTTACTTAAACAAGCAGGGGTTAAAACACATTATATAAGCGCCGACATTGACAGCGCTACTATGGAAGTTCTTCCTGCCACTGTATTTGGCCACGGTCTTGAAGTTATCTGCCGACTGGTCGCAACTGGTAGCTTTATCCGCAGATACGGTGAGTACATTGAAGACGGTACTGTTCTTGATGGCGGTTATGTTGAGTGTACTTTCAAAAACGATGAAAAAGGTGATCCGCTCGTTACAGGCGAGGGACTTGCAGCACTTGGAGTTATGACTCCCGAAATGTTTGAGAGTATGAAAAAACAGACTCTTAAAATCACAAAAGTCGTTGCAGACGACCTTAAATCTATCGGTCTTGACCTTTGGGATATTAAATTTGAGTTTGGTTATAATAACAACGAGGTAA
>JAZUOQ010000206.1:0-3676 GCA_045604775.1 Eubacteriales bacterium | reverse complement strand
ATTCCTGATACCCTTCCAGAACATCACGGAACATATTCATCAGTGCTTCTGAATTCACATCAATATCGATCTGTTCCAGAAGCTTTGCAAGATCTCCGGGTGACATATAGAATAACACCTGAGCCTGCACCTTCTGTTACGTACTGCATCATAAAACTGCCTGTAACAACAGCTTCAGTGGTTATCTCAACAACGCTGTCCTTTGCAATGTCTGCAACCTGCCCAACAGTGAGTTTTCCATCGATATCTTCGCCCTCGGTATCTTTCAGAGTGACACCTGTATACATAACTACATTTCCCGTACCACCGATATTTCCGCCTGCAATATATGTGCCTAAAAAGCCGCCTAAAACACCCACTGCAAGTGAAATTACAGTGCAGATAGCAATTACTGCTATTCCGACACCACCTTTTTTCTCACGTTTAGGTTTGGGTGCATTATAACCGTAGCCACGATAAGATCCATCAGATGAGGATGTAAAATTTAAGTTATTATCGTCCATTTATATATCTCCCTCTATTATTTATGCAAATATTATATACCCTTATTATTTCAAAAGTATGAATAAATAATAAAAAAAGCGCCAATTGACGCTTTTTATTATATAGTTACTCTTCTACAAGTTCTTCGTCCTCAAAATTATTCTCAAAAACGAATTCTGTACTTTCAAGTTTAGATTTTTTGCCTTTTAAGAACTTAAGAATCACAAGTGTTGCAGCAACAGCTGCTGCTACACCGACAATTACTGAGCAAATAATGATTACGGTGTTTTTGTTTTTCATTTCTTTATCCTCCAAAATAATTATTATACGTTATTTTTTTTGAATACAAATTTCCACATTAAAACAAGACAAAGCACTTCGTTTACTGCACCGCCTATGCCAAAAGCAATAGCAGTATTGTTGCATAACATATATATAATACCAATAAATAACTGACGCGTAAACCAAAGACCTGCTATGCAAAAACAGTAAATCATAATTTGTTTAAGTAAAACAAAAACATTTAATGCACGCGTACGATAGACTAAATATTTAAGCAACGGATAGAAAATGAGCGCCCATATAAAAAAGCCGAGCCATTCAATGAATACATTTTCAAATACCGTTCTCAATACAGCGCAAGCAATAGCAACTGCAAAATACCGTATCAGTAGCCATTTGTTATTATAAATTGTGTCAAGAAGTTTTTCTGATTTATCCTGTTTCATACCTTAAAAGTACAGCGGACGGTATACCGTCCGCTGTATGTTATTTTATAATCGATACAACGCAGTTTGCCATATCAAGATTTACCTTGACTTCGCCTGCAAGTGCGCTGATGTCACTTGAATAGTACTGGTTCTTATAATATACAGACTCAGTACCGTCTGTGTTTTCGATCTCAAAATAATCGCCGCAATCGGTGATTTTGCTTATATCAACAAGTTTATAGGCATTCTTTTTAATATAAACTTCGGCATCCTTTTCAGCACCGTCATCATAATATGTCACATAATCGCCTGCAACGACCTGAACGGGTGAGTCGGTGTTGTCAAACTTAACTGAAAGTTCAACCTCTTTATTTGTCGAGAGATTTACAGCCTTGATTTTGTTTACTTCTTTTTCAGCATCGGGAACAATCTCATTTATCTTAAGCTGAGCATAATTCTTTTTAATGCTTTCCCATGTTACAATATGAGTGTTTTCTACGTTGTCAACAATGAAGTTAAAGGAAGGTCCCTTACCATCTTCTGCAGTAACAAGTGCGGTGTCACCGTAGATAAAGCAAGCGTGCTCTGCAAGAGTAGCAGCATTATCACCTGCAAGTATATATTCATTAATCAACTTCTCTTCATTATAGGCAATACTTTTAATAGGAGCTGTGATAACAGAACCGTCCTCAAAATAAACCTTACCGGCAGACTCATAAAAGTTTATGTAGTCACCCACTTTAACGGTGGAAGAGAAATTACAATCGGATACGTAGTAAGTTCTGTAAGCTTCTTCGGTATCTGCATAATAGTAATCATAAACTGTATAGTAACCATTGTTTATTCCCACTATCTTGCCGGGTCTTGACTCGGTTGCAAATACGGTAGCAAGCATAACATCAGCGCCTGCCTGCATACATTTGAGCTGGAGATTGGGACGGTTTGTAATTGATGATGCTTCTACAAGTGTAGGAACGAGTTTGACGAGATCGTACATTCCATCACCGCTTGGCCACGGTGCATCATTGAGATACAAATAAGTACCGGTACCGATATTGTATGTACCTGCATCAGTCTGAACAGTTATGGTATTGCCCGATGCAATAGAAACCTTGGAGAGAGATACCGTACTGGACGCTGTTGAATTTACAGAATAGGTGAGGATCTCTTCATCCTCGGTATATGTCTTAGAACCGTCTGAATCGCGGTATGTGATGTTGATACCATAGCCTACATACTCGGAAAGATCACTGCCCAGATCAACATCAGCGCCGTTTGAAAGGAGTGTTCCGTTTTTAACAGTATAACCGAGGGTTCTGTTTGATGTGGCGCGGATAACAAGATCAACGCTTGCCATATTGAATACATTGACTGCCAGTGAATCGTAGGGATTACCGTCAAAATCCTCATATGTACCCATTTCAACAGCCTCACCGCCGGTGGACATAATTGCATTTGTAAAAGCAACTGCTGCTTGCTCACGTGTCACCGGTGTATCGCCTGCTTCAAGATCACCTGCGATAGAACTGACAGCACCTGTATAAACGTCGGGATAAGCTGCTTCGCTGTCTTCAACAAGACGAAGTATTTTTGCAAGCAATGTCATAAGCTCATTTGATGTAATGGCATCAGAGGGATAGAACTTTGCTTCCTCAAGATCGTCTGTGATAAGATATGTATCCACTGCCCATGCAAGATATGACGACAAAATAGACTTATCTGCAACATCGCCACCCGATGATGTTGCAAAACCAACACTGACAGCAGCATAATCATCAGGGTTGATATCACTACCGTACAACATTCTGTACACAGCAATGATCGCATCTGCACGTGTGAGATACTGGTCCGGTTTGAAATCACCGCCCCATGTACTCTGTACAACACCGAGTCTGTCAACAAATTCGATTGCCTGAAGCGATTCACTTGACGAATCAACGTCGTTATATGCGAACGCGGAAACACACATTGTGCAGGCAAGGATAATTGTTAGCAGAGCCGCTAATAAACTTTTTGCCAATTTCATAAGGGTTAACCTCCCATTGTTTATAAACGAATTATAAATATACTAATTATTAATGTCAATTCAGCTGCAAAAAATGTAACACAACTGAAACAAAAACAAACTAAAGTGACAACAGATAAGCATTTATAAAACCGTCAATATCCCCATCCATAACGGCATTTATATTGCCCGATTCAAAGTTTGTTCTATGGTCCTTTGCAAGAGTATAAGGCATGAATACGTATGAACGTATCTGAGAACCCCAGCCTATCTGCATATGCTCGCCCTTAATATCATCTATCTTTTCAAGATGTTCTCGTTCCTTTATCTCCACAAGCTTTGACTTAAGCATTTTCATAGCCATATCGCGATTTTTATGCTGCGAACGCTCATTCTGGCATGCAACTATAACACCTGTAGGGATATGCGTGATACGTATTGCACTTTCGGTTTTATTTACGTGCTGACCGCCGGCACC
>JAZUOQ010000205.1:0-2596 GCA_045604775.1 Eubacteriales bacterium | reverse complement strand
TAAAAAATCCTCCGAAATCTCCTGCTTTTAATCTTCTATTGTAAGAATATGCGCACAGTTATCATCGATATAAAACGTATGTTCAAAGTGCGCTGACAGTTTACCGTCGGCTGTTGTAACGGTCCAGCCATCGCGGCTGTCGATACGGACTGCGGATGTTCCTTCATTAATCATTGGTTCTACCGCCACGGTTGCACCTTTGGGAAGACGCATACCGTGACCGGCTTTACCGTAGTTTGGAACCGAGGGATCCTCATGAAGATCACGTCCAACACCGTGTCCGACAAAGTCACGCACAACGCTGTAACCAAATGACTCACAGTAGTTTTGTATTGTACTGCCGATATCTCCGAGCCTTACGCCTGCTTTCATAATTTCGTGTGCTTTTTCAAGCGAAACCTTTGTAACATCCATAAGTTGACGGGCATTATCGGAAACGGTTCCCACACCGAACGTCGCTGCCGAGTCGCCGTGGAAGCCACCGATATATGCACCTACATCTATACTTACGATATCACCCTCGCGGATTATGATATCCTTTGAAGGTATTCCGTGTATTACTACGTTGTTTATGGATATACAGGCACTTCCGGGAAAACCGCCGTAGCCTTTAAAGGACGGTATCGCACCTTTACTGCGAATGTAGTCCTCAACGATATTATCAATCTCTTTAGTGGACATACCAGCTTTTATTGCCGAGCCTGCGGTACGAAGAGTACCTGCAGTTATTGCTCCGGCTTTTCGCATTAAACGGATATCACTGTCAGATTTGATTATTATCATTTCATAAATCCTTCTATTGCCTTAAAAGTAAGAGCCGTGGTGTCCTTAAGTTCTTCTTGACCCTCAACTGTAACCAGCTTATTTTTAGCCTGATAAAAAGCTTTAAGCGGTTCAGTCTGAGCATGATAGACATTAAGTCTCTCAAGCACGGTTTCCGGCTTATCATCATTTCTTATAACTAGTTCCGTACCGCAACCATCACAGGTTTTATTATCCTTTGATGGTTTATATTCGGTATGATATGTCATACCACATGAAGGGCAGGAACGTCTGCCGGACATTCTTTGGACAATGCGCTCATCTTCTACTTCTATTGAGAGCGCGAAATCAATATCAACAGATAATGTATCAAGCGCTTCTGCCTGCGGAATAGTACGCGGAAAACCGTCGAGTATAAAACCATTTTTGCAGTCATCTTGAGTCAAACGCTCTTTGATTAGTGCAATAACTGTTTCATCCGGAACAAGTTTACCTGCATCGGTAAATGATTTAACTTCGTTACCGAGCGCACTTCCACTTTTAATGGCAGCTCTTATCATATCACCGGTTGAAATTGAGGGAATGTTGTATTTTTTTGATATATTTTCCGCCTGTGTACCTTTTCCGGCACCGGGCGCACCTAGTAATATCAATTTCATAGTCATTCTCCTATACTATTATTCTAGAAAGCCCTTATAGTGACGCATAAGCATCTGGGATTCGAGAGTTTTTACCGTTTCAAGCGCAACACCAACTATAATAAGTAACGATGTACCGCCAATTGCAAGGCTTGAGAGATTAGAATTGAAAATCGCAACAAAGCTGGGTGCAGCGGATACAAGACCTAAGAAGAGCGCGCCAATAAGGGTAACCCTGTTAAGTGTCTTTGTGATATAGTCTGAAGTTGATTTGCCAGGACGGATACCCATTATAAAGCCTCCGTTCTTTTTGAGGTTTGATGCAACTTCTACAGGGTTAAAGGTAATGACTGTGTAGAAATAGCTGAAAAAGATAATAAGCAGGAACATTGCAAGGGTATAAATCCAGCCGCCTACATTGATTGCTTCTACAACCTTTGCAAACCAACCCTTATTAATTGAAGGGAAAAAGCCTGCGATTGTTGCAGGAAGAAATACAAATGACTGAGCAAATATGATTGGAAGAACGCCGGTCATATTTACTTTGAGCGGAATGTTAGTATTCTGTCCGCCATACATTTTTCTGCCTACTACTTTTTTAGCATACTGAACAGGTATTCTGCGCTCACCGTTTGTTATGAATACAACAAACGCTACCATTGCAAGAGCGCCGATTACTATAAGAATAAGGGATACCCAACCTGCTGCACCTGAAGAAATAAGTGCTCTGGCTGTACCAATGATTGCAGGTCCTCTTGCAACGATACCAGCAAAGAGTATCATTGATATACCATTACCAAGACCTTTTTCATTAATAAGTTCTCCAAGCCACATAATTACCATTGCACCTGCTGCGAAACAGAAAGTAATTACGATTGCACCGAAAGCACCTACACCGTCTTGTACAATTTGAAGACCTTCCTGGTTTTTTAATACTGTGTAATAACCGAAACCAAGAATAAGTGATAATGCTACAGTTAAGTATCTGGTCCATTTTTCCATCCACTTTCTGCCTGCTTCACCGTCTTCCTTCATCTTTCTTTCAAGAGCAGGAATAGCAACACAGAGAAGCTGCATAATAATAGATGCATTAATATAAGGTGAAATTGAGAGAGCAAAGAAGGTTGCTTTTTCAAGCGCACCACCTGCCATAACATTAAGTCGGAGGCCAAGCGGTCTTAGGAAGACAACTCTAG
>JAZUOQ010000204.1:0-7988 GCA_045604775.1 Eubacteriales bacterium | reverse complement strand
ATGGCTACGATCCGACTTATAGCCCAATTTGACGGCTTCACACCCGAAACCAGCGTTTGTGTGGTTTATGGATTATGTAAAAATTGCAATAAGCAATAAATTATAAAAATTAAAACGTTTTTGGAGGATTAATTATGAAAAAGTATGTATGTTTAATTTGCGGTTATGTTCACGAAGGCGATTCTGCTCCCGATGCTTGCCCTATTTGTAAGGCTCCTGCATCAAAATTTGAAGAGCAGTCAGGCGAAAAGACTTGGGCTGCTGAGCACGTTGTAGGCATTGCGCAGGGTGTAGACCAAAGAATTATTGACGGTCTTCGCGAAAACTTTAACGGCGAATGCAGTGAAGTTGGTATGTACCTTGCAATGTCACGTGTAGCACACCGTGAAGGTTATCCCGAAATCGGTCTTTACTGGGAAAAGGCAGCTCTTGAAGAGGCTGAGCATGCTGCTAAATTTGCAGAATTACTAGGTGAGGTTGTAACAGATTCTACAAAGAAAAATCTTGAAATGCGTGTTGACGCTGAAAATGGTGCAACAATGGGTAAGGCTGACCTTGCAAAACGTGCAAAGGAACTTGGTCTTGATGCGATTCATGACACCGTTCACGAGATGGCTCGTGACGAGGCTCGACACGGCAAGGCATTTGAGGGACTTCTTAACAGATACTTCAAATAAGCGAAAAATCGCATAAATAAAGGGTTTTCAGGACATCCACCGCTTTGGTGGGTGTCCTTTGTTTATATAAAAAAATTGAAATTTTGCCGGCTTTACATTTCGGTTTTGATGTGATAAAATAACAGCATACCACACTACATTTTAATATGATAAATTTTTATATCCGTGAGGGAGATACTACCTTGGTAAAAGGTGTTCTCTCTTTATTCCCTTGCGGATATTTATCGGTGTAGTGTGGTAGCGAAACCGAGGGAAACACTTTTTCGGCACACCCTTCGTGGTGTGCTTTTTTAATTGTGAGGTAAAAAGTTATGAGAAAAAAGCAAATAATTGACGTAACAGGCACACCATTAACACCATCAAAACAAGGTCGCAAGTGTGTGGGAAATGGTGAACATCCGAAATATGAGTGTTGTTGTGATGAGTGCGATTATTATTTATACTGTTTTCCTCAGTACAATTGTATGTTAAATAAGTTGAAAAAGAAATTTTAAAAGCGTATTGAAAAGTAAATTAATATATAATATAATTATCTAATAATAATTTACAGAGGTAATAAAAGTGGAAGATAAAAATCTTATGTTAGCGGAGTTGTTGTTTTCACATATTACAAAAACTCCTGAAGATATGGAGAACGAGTTTTCTGCCCGTGAGCTTCCGGAAGGTGCAAAAGTAACGCGAATTGCACCAAGTCCAACAGGCTTTGTTCATTTTGGCAATCTTTTTCCCGCAATGGTGTCTGAGCGACTTGCAAGACAAAGCGGCGGTAAGTTCATACTCCGTATTGAAGATACTGACTCACTCAGAAAGGTAGACGGTGCGGTTGAAACAATAATTGATTCGTTTGCACACTACGGTCTTATATTTGACGAGGGTGTTACAAAAACAGGAGAAAGCGGCGCTTACGGTCCATACAGCCAGTCTCAGCGCGCGCATATCTATCACGTATTTGCAAAGGACCTTGTAAAACGTGGTCTTGCATACCCCTGTTTTATGACAAAAGAGGAACTTGAGGCTATTCGTGAGGAGCAGGAGAAGTTAAAGATACTTCCCGGATGCTATGGTCAGTGGGCAAAATATCGCGATGCAGATATTGAAACAGTTAAAAAATTAATAGAAGATGGTGTACCGTATGTTCTTCGTCTGCGTTCTCCCGGTACAGTCGGTGGAAGAATAAACTTTACCGATGTTATTAAGGGCAAACTCGAAATGGATGAAAACTATGTTGATCAGGTTCTTCTTAAGAGTGATGGAATTCCTACTTACCACTTTGCACACGCGGTGGATGACCATCTTATGCATGTAACACACGTTGTACGCGGTGAGGAATGGCTGTCATCACTGCCTTTACACATTCAGTTGTTTAAAATACTTGGCTTTAAGCTTCCAAAGTATTTACACATATCGCTTCTTATGAAGTTGGACGGTACATCAAAGCGTAAACTTTCCAAACGTCACGATCCTGAAGCAGCACTTACGTATTACAGAGAGCAGGGCTATCCGGTATCGTCGGTACGCGAGTATGTAATGACACTTCTCAACTCAAATTATGAGGAGTGGAGAATACAAAACCCGAAATCACCGCTTGAGGATTTTAAGTTCACAACCGCAAAAATGGGACACAGTGGATCGCTGTTTGATCTGAATAAATTAGATGATGTTTCTAAAAATGCGATTAGTGTTATGAGTGCAAAAGAAGTGACAAACGAGGTGATCGACTGGTCAAAAGACAATGATACAGAATTGTATGAGCTTTTTTCAAAGGATATAGAGTATACCGAAAGCATATTTGAAATCGGCAGAAATGATGCAAAACCAAGAAAAGATATTTCAAAATGGAAAGAGATTCGCAATTATGCAGGCTTTTTCTTTGACAGTCTGTATAGAATAACCGATGCTATACCCGAAAATATTTCTAAAGACGATGCACTTATGATACTCACAAAGTATAAAGATATATATGACGAATCGGACGATAGCAGTGCGTGGTTTGACAGGCTTAAGGCAATGGCAGTCGAGATGGGTTATGCTGAAAAGCCCAAGGACTACAAAAAAAATCCCGAGTTGTATAAAGGCCATGTCGGTGATATCAGCATGGTGCTTCGCATTGCAATGACAGGTAAGTGCCAGTCACCCGATCTTTGCAGTATTATGAAGATACTTGGTAAAGTTCGTGTGAATGAGAGAATTGATGCTTGCATTAAATATATCGAGGAGAATTAGAATGGAAGAACTTACTTCATTTTTTATACACGACATAATCGATAAGGATTTGGCAGAGGGTGTTACGGATAAAATACACACCCGTTTTCCGCCTGAGCCGAACGGATATTTGCATATCGGCAGTGCCAAGGCTATATTTATAAACCACTTTACCGCTCAGAAATATGGCGGGCTTTTCAATCTTCGTTATGACGATACTAATCCGGTCAAAGAAGACGATGAGTATGTAAAGAGCATATATGAAGATTTGAAATGGCTTGGCTGTGAGCCCAGCGGCGGTATATTCTACGGTTCAGACTATTTTGATAAATGCTACGAGTATGCAGTTCAGCTTATAAAGCAGGGTGATGCTTATGTGTGCGACCTTAATGCCGATGAGATGCGCGCGTATCGCGGAACTCTTACCGAGGCAGGCAAGGAAAGTCCGTACAGAAACCGTTCGGTCGATGAGAATCTTGAACTGTTTGAAAAAATGAAAAACGGTGAGTTTGAGGACGGTGCCTGCACTCTTCGTGCCAAGATAGATATGGCTAGTCCCAATATGAATATGCGTGATCCTGCAATATACAGAATTAGTCATACTCATCATCATCGTCAGGGTGATAAATGGTGTATTTATCCGCTTTATGATTTTGCGCATCCGATACAGGATGCACTTGAGGGTATAACACACTCACTCTGTTCGCTTGAATTTGAAAATCACAGACCGCTTTATGATTGGGTGGTTAATAAAATCGGTTTTGAACATAAGCCGCATCAGTACGAGTTTGCACGTCTTAATGTTACCAATACGGTAATGAGTAAACGGTATCTCCGTCAACTTGTGGAAACTGGCATTGTTGATGGATGGGATGATCCGCGTATGCCTACTCTTTGCGGCCTTCGCAGACGTGGGTATACCCCATCTTCTATCATTGAATTTGTTAAAAAAGCGGGTGTTTCAAAGGCGTTTTCTATTGTTGATATTGGACTTTTGGAGCATTGTGTTCGTGATGAACTTAATTACAGTGCACCCAGACGAATTGCTGTAGTTGATCCTGTTAAAGTGGTTATTGAGAATTACCCCGAGGGTAAGGTTGAATATTTCAAGGCTGTAAATAATCCAAACGATGAAAATGCCGGAACCAGAGAAATCCCGTTTACGCGTGAGGTTTATATTGAAAAGGCAGACTTTAAAACCGAGAAGGTACCGAAGTTCTTTAGACTTTATCCGGAAAACGAAGTGCGTCTTATGAATGGTTACATTATCAAATGTACCGGTTTTGAGACTGATGAAAACGGTAATGTTACACTTGTTAAAGCTACTGCAGACCTTGAAACAGGTTGCGGTATGCCAGCTGACGGACGTAAGGTAAAGGGTACTATACATTGGGTATCTGCTGCTCACTGTGCAGATGCCAAAATCATTAAATATGATAAATTATTTACCGAAGAAAATCTTGTAACTATGCCTGAAGGTAAGACTTACGGTGACTATCTTAATACAGATTCTGTTATCCGTTTTGAAAATGCAAAGGTTGAACCTGCACTGGCCCAAGCTGAAATTTCGGATAAGTTCCAATTTGTAAGAACCGGCTATTTCTGCCGCGACAGCAAGGAAACAGAAAAACTTGTATTTAATTCAATTGTTGAATTGCGTGACAGCAAAGGAAAATAAGCATGGGTTTTATTGATGTATTCTTGATAGGCGTTGCGCTTTCTATGGACGCGTTTGCTATTGCTGTATGTAAAGGCTTGTGTATGCGCAAACTTGATAAAAAACAGGCTGTTATAATTGGCTTGTTTTTTGGCGGTTTTCAGGCACTGATGCCTTTTATCGGTTGGTTTATAGGAAAACAGTTTGAAAGATATATTTCAGCCTTTGATCATTGGGTGGCGTTTATATTACTTAGTATAATCGGCGGTAAGATGCTTTACGAAACACTTACTGAAAATGGTGAGTGTGATACTTGCGAATACAAGACAAACTATAAAGAGTTGTTTGTTCTTGCTGTCGCAACAAGTATTGATGCACTTGCGGCAGGCGTATCATTTATGGGCTTTTCGTTTGGAAAGGCGATTAGTTCGGTATCAATGATAGGTGTTACAACATTTGTTTTATCCACATTGGGTGTTGCAGTTGGTAACAAATTCGGTACCATTTATAAACGCAAAGCTGAAATAGCAGGCGGTATAGTACTTATTTTTATAGGTATTAAAATACTTCTGGAAAACTACGGAATTATTTTTTGAAATCTTAAACAATAAAAAAACAGAAACTTTGTTTCTGTTTTTTTTATTATTGCAACATTTTCCAAAACAAAATTGTAATATAGTCAAAGGAGGCGAACTCAATGTATAAAAAAATTATATCGATGTTTATTATTCTCTGTATGCTTATAAGCATAACCGCTTGTAAAAGCGAAAGTGATGATGAAATTGCAAGTGTTTTGGATAATGGTGATAAGCAGACCCAGACTGAAAATGAAGATATTCCACAATCAAGCGCCGATCAAGATAAATTGCAAGATGATTTCAACATTGAAGCGGCAGATGGCACTATGCCTATTCCTGATGTTTCGATTGGAACCGGTATATCAACAAATGCTAATATGTTTGATTTGGACGTTTTGGAAGAGCCTGTTAGTAAACAAACTGAGAGTGGATATATAAAAACATCCGAAAACAATACTTCTACTTTTGCAGCGGACGTTGATACCGCATCTTATTCCTACATCCGTACTTATCTTAAAGATGGCAATGAGGTTCCTAAAAACTATGTACGTGTAGAAGAAATGATAAACTATTTTAATTATGAATACGGCGAGCCGGCAGCGGATGCTCCGTTTGCAGTTGCAACAGAAGTGTTTGATTGTCCGTGGAATAATGATGCAAAGCTTGTGCGCCTAGGTTTAGGTGCAAAACAGCCGGACTATGAGTCAATGCCGTCATCAAATATTGTTTTCCTTATTGATGTTTCGGGATCAATGGAAGCGGCAAATAAGCTTCCGCTTGTTAAACAGGCATTTTCTATGTTAAGTGAAAATCTAAAATCAACGGACAAAATATCTATTGTAACCTATGCTTCAAATGATCAGATAGTCATAGAAGGTTTAGGTGCTGACAAACAAATGGAGATACAAACTGCAATTGAGAACTTGCGTGCAGGCGGTGGCACATATGGTTCAAAGGGGATTATTACAGCATATGAACTTGCTGAGAAGTATTTTATTGAAGGCGGTAATAATCGTGTTATATTGGCAACAGACGGTGATCTTAATATAGGTATTACCGATACTGATGAACTCACAAAGCTTATAACCGAGAAAAAGGAAAGCGGTGTTTATCTGTCGGTTATGGGTTTTGGCACCGATAATTTACAGGATAATAAACTGGAGTCAATTGCAGACAACGGCAATGGAAATTATAGTTATATTGATGATACGTTAGAAGCGCGCCGTGTACTTATTGAGGAAATGGGCGGAACATTATTTACTGTGGCAAAAGATGTAAAACTACAGGTTGAATTCAATAAGGATGCGGTATCGGAATACCGACTTATCGGTTACGAAAACCGTGTTATGAATAACGAGGACTTTGAAGACGATACCAAGGATGGCGGTGAGATAGGTGCAGGCCATCGCGTTACCGCTTTGTATGAGATAAAGGCAAGTGATATAAATTCTGACAATCTTCTGACACTTAATGTGAGATATAAAGATCCTGACGGTGATAAAAGCATACTGAAAACTTATGGCGTAGGCGGTGACGATTATACCGAAGAAGCATCAGAGGACAGTGTTTTTGCAGCAGCTGTTGCACAGTTTGGTATGTTACTTTACGGTTCGGAGTATGTAAGCGGAACATATAAAGATATATCAGCGCGTATTGAAAATCTTGAATGCATACACAATGATCCGTATAAAGCAGAATTTCTGAACTTTTTAAAAGCAATGGAATAATGCTTATACACTAATTTGTTGATTTTGAAATTGCAATGAGTTATAATTTAAAAAAAGCATTGAGAGATTTACAATGAAGTGGTATAAGTATGATATACGTGATCTAAGCGATAGTGAGTACCGAAAGTGGTATTCGCTTATGGATGAAAAGAAACGTCAAAGGGTTGACAAATTCCGTTTTGATGACGATAAAAAACGCACCGTTGTCGGCGATATGCTTGCAAGAAAAGCAATTGCCAAACGGTGCGGTACAACTGAAAACGATATTGTTTTTGATATAGCACAAAACGGTAAGCCGTATGCTGTTGAACTTGATGTGGAATTTAATATAAGCCACAGCGGGAATATGGTTATATGCGCAATTGGAAATATGCCGTTGGGTGTAGATATTGAGAGAATACGACCGGTTGATGTGTCTGTCACAAAACGTATTTGCAGTGAAGCGGAACTTGAATTTATATTTGGTCACAAACCTGTAGAAAAAGAGTTTTGTTACACATCCGATACCAAGATTTTAACACGTTTTTTTACACTTTGGACAGGGAAAGAAGCGTACTGCAAATGCATAGGTACTGGTATCCGTGATATTGCAGAGTGCAAAGCGGACGGCGTTAAAACCTTTATAGACGGTGAGTATGTTATTTCAATTTTTACAAAAGACTAATAAGCTCGTCCATTTTATCTTTTGAAGGTTCTGGTATTTTTGCAAAAGGAAAATCAATTCCAAGGATGTCGTATTTCACTTGACAGACCTTTTTAAACGGTAATAGTTCAATTTTATCAACACAATTAAAACATTTTGAGATTTCTTTTAATTTCAAAATGTTTTTTTTGTTGTCATTAAGAGTTGGTATTATTACTTGACGAAGTGTAACCGGTATTTGTTTTTGGTCAAGATACTCAAGAAAATTCAGCACCTCAGAAAGCTTGCATCCGACATACTTTTCATACTGCTCATCATTTGTGTATTTTATATCAAGCAGGACTCTATCAGTCACATCAAGCATTTTTTTTACATTATTGTTCAAAATATATCCTGAAGTATCAAGACAGGTATTTATATTATTTTGATGACATTTTTCAAACACCTGTCTTACAAATTCCGCCTGTAAAAGCGGCTCACCACCCGAGATCGTAATAAGTCGGA
>JAZUOQ010000203.1:0-16965 GCA_045604775.1 Eubacteriales bacterium | reverse complement strand
GTATAAGTTTCACCCCTGAATTCAAAGGTAAGCTCACCTGACAGTTTTGACCATGACGGATTTACAATGCGCGCTTTTTCAAAAAGAGCATCGTAATCAAGTGCTTCAACCGTTGCGGGAAGAGCAAAAGAAAACGGTACGCATGTAAAAGCAATTATCAAAACTGCAATTAACGCTGTGATTCTTGTCTTTAAATTATGCATTTTTACCAACTCCTATTTAAATTTTTCTATAATATTGGTTATTTATAAGTATATATATTATTTTTTAAATTGTCAATATTTTATAATGTAAAAAAAGAGGCAAACGCCTCTTTTTTTATAAAAATTATTAAATTTGGTTTTTTAGTTGTTTTTTTATTGTTCTTTTTATGAGTTTTACTATTTCAACAAGCGGGATAATAAGGAGTGCCAAACCGAGTGCTATGAAATATTCTTTTACGGATATTGGAGTAAAACCAAATGCGTTTTTCAAAAAAGGAACATATATTACGGTTGTTGTAAGTATAAGAGCAAGTGCACCTGCGCCCCACAGCCATTTATTCTGTTTCTTTATAGAAAATATTGATTTTGTACGTGAACGCATATTAAACGATTGAAAAATTTCAGCCATTGACAATGTTAAAAATGCCATTGTAATACCGTCGTGTGAAGGAGCAATTTCCCAGATGCCGCTTTCTATGCGATGTCCTGTAAAGTATGCAACAAGTGTTAGTATTGCAACAAACATACCCTGATATACAACATCAAAACCGACACCGTCGGCAAAAACACCGTCTTTTGAGTTACGCGGTTTTCTTTGCATAATATCATTTTCTTCCTCCTCCATACCAAGTGCAAGTGCAGGGAGTGAATCTGTAATAAGATTTATCCACAGTATATGAACCGGTTCTAAAAGAGTAAAACCACATATCGTTGCAAAAAATACACCCACTACTTCTGACAGGTTAGATGAAAGAAGGAACTGTATACATTTACGCATATTGTCATAAATACGTCTACCCTCAGCAACCGCATCTACAATCGTTGCAAAATTATCGTCAGCAAGTATCATATCTGCTACATTTTTAGTAACATCAGTACCTGTAATACCCATACCGATACCAATATCGGCAGTTTTTATAGACGGTGCATCGTTTACACCGTCACCTGTCATTGCGACAACACAACCGTGTTTTTGCCATGCGGATACTATGCGTGTTTTGTGTTCAGGTTGAACACGCGCGTAAACACTGTATTTATCAATGTTTGAGTACAACTCGTCATCACTCATTTTATCAAGCATACTGCCTGATACCGCTTGTGAAGAATCAGTTATAATGCCCAGATCCTTTGCTATTGCAACAGCTGTATCTATATGGTCACCGGTTATCATAACGGCACGGATACCTGCTGATTTACATTTTTCAACTGCCACTTTTACTTCGGGACGAACAGGATCTATCATTCCGTACATACCTATAAATGTCAGTTCTTTTTCAATTTTATCCGGATTTAAATCTGACGGTATTTGAGTGTATTCACGCATACCGCAAGCAAGCACACGCAAAGCGCCATCAGCCATACTTTTGTTATTTTCAAGAATTTTTGTTCTGTCAGCATCTGTAATTTCACGGACGCCGTTTTGTGTAAGAATATGAGTTGAGCGTTTTAATATTTCGTCCGGTGCACCCTTTGTAAACTGAAGTATAGTACCATTCTCACTATGCAATGTTGACATCATTTTTCGCATTGAGTCAAAAGGTGCCTCGCCAACACGTAAAAGTGTTTTTTCTACACCGTTTTTATATGCATAATTTACAAGTGCACATTCGGTAGGTTCACCTACGGCTTCGTTTATATTAGTGTTGAACTCGGCATCTGAACAATGGCACATCGCCTTTGCAAGCAATTTTTTATCATCGGTATGCTCTTCAACAACAGTCATTTTATTTTGCGTAAGTGTACCCGTTTTATCGGAACAGATTATCTGTGCACAGCCAAGAGTTTCAACTGCTGTAAGTTTTCGTATTACAGCATTTTTTGAAGACATTTTAGTAACACCCATTGACAAAACTATTGTCACAACTGCAGCAAGACCCTCGGGTATAGCTGCAACAGCAAGTGAAACTGCAACCATAAATGAATCCAGCATTACCTGTGTTTCAAAACTTCCGGCACGTAAAATGCCGACTCCGAAAATAACAACGCTTATGCAAAGTACCAATGCGGTAAGTATTTTTGAAAGACTGTGAAGTTTTTTCTGAAGTGGTGTACTGCCATCCTCGGCATCGGATAGAGCGGTTGCAATTTTACCCATTTCTGTTTCCATACCGGTTTTTGTTATTACAGCATTTGCCCTGCCGTAAACCACAGTCGAACCCATATACACCATATTTTTTCTGTCGCCCAGTGTTGTATCTTTTTGTTCAATTATATCAGCAGTTTTTATGACCGGTACCGACTCACCCGTAAGTGCTGATTCTTCTGCCTGTAGTGAAGCACACTCAAGTATTCTTGCATCAGCAGGTACCGCATCACCCGCTTCAAGTGCAATTATATCACCTATAACAAGTTCCTCACTTTTTATAACGGTGAGTTTACCGTCACGATATACTTTAGACTGTGCTGCAGTCATTGTTTTAAGTGCGGCTATTGCCTGCTCAGCCTTGCTTTCCTGCATCACACCAAGTACAGAATTAAGCACAACCACAAATAAAATAATAAAAACATCGGCAAATGACTCTCCTGAATACGCTGCAGTCACACCGGACAATGCTGCCGCGCCCAAAAGAACAAGTATCATCGGATCTGCAAGTTGTTTTAAAAAACGAACTGCAAGGCTGTCACCTTTTTTTTCAACAAGCTTATTTGCACCATACTTTTCAAACCGTATTTTTGCATCATCGCTTGTCAGACCTTCTTTTGAAGTATTAAGTTCTTTTAATACCTCATCCGATTTGTTAGAATAATAATTCATTTAACCACTCCTTAAATAAAAAACTCATATACGGGTACGCCGTATATGAGTCTTGTTTTTTACAGGTTTGCCAGTAAACGTGATGTTGACAAAACCACACACTGAGTGAAACTACTCCCTCATTACTTTTATATAATACTACCCAAAAAAATCTTTGTCAAGTATTTACATTTGTAAATTTTTATAATATCATTGTATTTATTAGTATATGTTCTAGAAAAAAATTAATTCTGTGAGGTATTAATTATGAAAATTTCAGTATCAAATGGCTGTTATGTTAGTGAAACTGAACAGTTCCAGTATTTTAAAGATTGTGGCTTTGATGCTGCTGATTTTTCACTGGGCAAGTATTTTAACCGTGACGGTATGTTTGGTGATATTTCAAACATCACTGATAAACAGATAAAAGAGCATTTTACAATTCTTAAAGAATGTGCCGACAAAGCAGGTTTCTTTATTGGTCAAACACATTCTGCTTTTACCGGTCATCCGGGCGGATATGATTTTGATTATGAAGAAATTGTAAAAAGACAAATTGCATCTATCAAAGCAACACATTATCTCGGTTCAAAATATTGTGTAATACATCCCATAATTATGCCAGGCAGACGTTATGATTATTTAAAGCAGGAAGCATTTGATAAATCAGTGGAATTTTACAGACAGCTTATTCCTACTCTTGAAAAATATGACGTTTACTGCTGTATCGAAAATATGTGGGTTAGTGATCCTGTACATAAACATATTTGTTCGACAATTTTGTCACATGCACAGGAAATGGTAGATATGTGTAATGTTTTAGGTGATCGTTTTAAAATTTGTATTGATGTAGGGCACGCGCCTCTTACACAGGACGATCCTGTTAAAATGGTACATATTTGCGGTGATAAGCTTGCAGTTTTACACGCACATGAAGTAGATGGTATAAGCGATCTTCATACTATTCCTTACTCAAAATTTGGAAAACCCATTGGTACAAGCCCGATGCGTATTAATTGGGAAGAATTTATGAAAGCACTTAAAGAAGAAAATTATCAGGGTACACTCAGTTTTGAAATTGGCATTCCGGGACCTCGTGAACTTCATAAAGCAGGTCTTGAATACCTTGCAGCAATTGCAAACTACCTTGTATCTGTATACGATAATCATAATTTTGAAGAGGTGTAAAAAATGAAAATCGGCGTTTCTAATGTATATTCCTGTCCGGAATTTGAACAATTTCAATATTTTAAAGATTGTGGCTTTGATGCGGTAGATTTTACACTCAATCCCTATTTTAACAGAAAAGGTATATTTGAGGATATTGATTTTGTAACGGATAAACAAATTAAAGATCATTTCACAGCACTTAAAGAAGCAGCACATAAAGCCGGTGTATATGTTTGTCAGACTCATGGTACTTTTAACGGTCACCCTTCTCATTTTGAGTATAATATGGATGAAGTATATAAACGTCTTTGTGCTTGTATAAAAGCAACTCACTGGCTGGGTGCAAAATATATAATAATTCATCCTATAATACTTCCCAACAGACGTTATGATATCCGCAAAAAAGAGAACTTTGACAGAGCGGTCGAATTTTACAGAATGCTTGAACCAATGCTTGAAAAGTATGATATTACTTGCTGTATTGAAAATATGTTTACTATTGATAGAACTTACAGACACATTTGTGCCACAATTTTATCACGTGCTGAGGAAATGGTGGATATGTGTAATGTTTTAGGTGACAGATACAAAATTTGTCTTGATGTCGGTCACGCACTTGTTACTCAGGACGATCCTGTTGAAATGGTATATACTATCGGAGATAAGTTAAAAGCCCTTCACACCCATGATAATGACGGTTTTAATGACCTTCACGCATTTCCTTTCCAACGTTACGGAAAATTACCTCAAACAAGACCTATGAAATGTGATTGGGAAGCATTTATGAAGGCTCTTAAAGATATCGGTTATACCAATACTTTCAGTTTTGAAATAAATGCGCCCGGTCCTAAACAAATACATCCTGCCGGCCTTAAATATTTATCACAAATTGCAAAATATCTTGTCAATATCTATGATAATCACAATAAATGATAAAAAGCACACGAAAATAAATTTCGTGTGCTTTTTATGTTGTTCGTTTTGTTCGGTTTTTTATTATATAATTATATCCAGATATATAAATTTATTATATTAATATTATATAATTATATTAATATATTGAAATTTGAAAATGTTTATGCTATAATCTAGAATGTATTATTATTTGAAGGAGAAAAGGGAAATGGAGTCATTTAACGATGTATGGAACAGCGCGCTGGCTCTTATAAAGGAACGGGTATCGGAAGCCTCGTACAACACTTGGATAAGTATGCTTCGCCCAATTCGATTTGATGATGATGAAGCATTCCTTTACGCACAGTCCGTTTTCCAAAAAGGAATTATTTCTTCTAAGTTTAAAAGAGAAATAGAACAGGCACTTTTTGATGTAATGGGTTTTGAAGTTCGTGCAACTATACTTGCTGAGGAAGATGTAAGTCCTAAGTTACGTGATAAAAATCAAGATAAAAATGCACAAGATTTTAAATTTGAAGAAAAATCTCAAAAATCTACAGGAAATCTTAATTTAGATCTTACTTTTGAAAATTTTGTTGTCGGCAACGAAAATAAATTTGCACATGCGGCAGCACTTGCTGTTGCAAACAATCCTGCCGGTGTTTACAATCCGTTTTTTATTTATGGTAAATCAGGACTTGGTAAAACACATCTGCTATGTGCCATTGCTAATGAAATTAAAAAGAATAATCCTAACGCTACCATTATGCTTGTAAAAGGTGAAGATTTTACAAATGAACTTATACAAGCAATTAAAAACGGTGAACAAGTTAATTTCAGAAATAAATACCGTTATGTTGATGTATTTTTAGTGGACGACGTTCAGTTTATCGGCGGTAAGGTTTCAACCGAACTTGAATTTTTCCATACTTTTGAAGCGCTTTTTGAGGCAAAAAAACAAATAATCGTAACATCTGACCGTCCTCCTAAAGAAATGGCAACACTTGAGGACAGGCTTAAAACTCGTTTTGAATCAGGTCTTATTGCAGATATTCAGCCTCCCGAATATGAAACACGCGTTGCAATTGTTCAGCGAAAGGCAAAATCTTTAAATCTTGATCTTTCTGATGAAATTATGGAATATATCGCAACCAAACTCAAAAACAATGTGCGCGAACTTGAGGGTGCTGTTAAAAAGATAAAAGCTTATTCACTTATATTTGTAGGACAAACTCCAACTATTGGTATTGTTCAAACAGTTATTCAGTCGGTTATCAAAGAAAATGTATCTGCTGATGTTACACCTGAAATTATTGTTGAACACGTATCAAAATATTATGATGTAACTAAAGAAGATATTTATTCTCAAAAACGTCCGTCTCATATACTTAATGCAAGACAGGTAGCAATGTATATTACCCGTGAAATGACAGAAATGTCACTTTCTATGATAGGTGATCATTTTGGTGGTAAAAATCATTCAACAGTTTTACATTCAATAAATCAAGTAGAATCTAAAATGGAAAAAGACTCTAAATTTTCACAAACCATAAACGAGATGATTGAAAATATTAAAAAATCATACTAAAAATACGCTCAGTATAATTTTTTTAAACATATTTATAAACAACTTATTAAAACTTATAAACAGTTTTATAACCCATTTTTATCCATTATTTTATGTGTTCAAAAAAGACAAATTTTTCAACATCATTTTATATTATATTCAACATCTTTAATTTGTGTTAAATACAGGGTTTTTAATGTTTTTAAACAGTTTGAACTGTTCTACTGCATCTGCTTCTAAATGTTAAAAAAAGAAAGGAAATGACACTATGCGATTTATCTGCCAACGTGATAAATTAAATGAAGCTATTAATATCGTATCAAAGGCAGCACCTGTAAAATCAACCGTTGCTGCATTAGAAGGTATAAAAGCAGAAATAGGAAACGGTATTATAAAATTTTCTGCTTATGATTTCAATATTGCTATTACTGCTTCAATTGAAGCACAGACCGAGAAAGAAGAAGTAGTTGTATTTCCTGCAAAATTATTTGGTGATATTATAAGAAAACTTCCCGGCGGAAATGAAACTATGGTAACTGTTGAGATAGAAGAAAATCTCGCAATGAGTATAAAAAGCGGCGGTACAGTATTTAATATAATGGCAATCTCACCCGAAGATTTTCCGGAAATACCGGAAGTTTCAGATGAAGATAGAATAGATCTTACAGTATCTGCTTTTAAAAGACTTATAAAACAGACAGTTTATGCTGCATCAACTCTTGATTTAAAACCAATACTTACAGGTATTCTTTTTGAAATAAATGATGATGAGAGCAGTATAACTGCGGTAGGACTTGATCAATATAGACTTGCCCTTAAAAAAGAGAGTTTTGAATATAAAACAGGAAATATTAAAAAATTTATTGTTCCTGCAAGAACTTTAAATGAGTTATTAAAGATTTTACCTGAGGAGAGTGAAGAAAATATTCGTATTTCAGTATCGGGTAAAAATGTAATGTTTTCTTACGAAAGTTTTGTTTTTATTTCACGTACGCTTGAAGGCGAATTTTTGAATTATAAAAATGTTATTCCCACACAGTCCAAATTTACCGTAAAGGTTAAAACTAAAAATTTAAGGGCTATGTTGGACCGCGCGGCACTTATTACCAGTAACGCTATAAAAAGCCCTATACGGTGTGATTTTGAGTTTGATATGATAAAACTTTCAACTGCATCAAATATAGGTAAGTTTACAGATATGATAAGTACCGAAAATTTTGATGAAAAAATAACAGTTGGGTTTAACAATAAGTTTATGCTTGATGCACTTTCAGCTGTTGATACCGAAGAGGTAATTATACGTATAAATTCAGAACTAACCCCTATTCTTATTGAGTCGCCGGAGAGTGATGATTTTCTGTTTATGGTACTTCCTATGCGACTTAATCTTGATCTCAAATGATTGTAAAATCATTGATTTTAAAAAACTTTCGTAATATTACTTATGAAAGAATAGATTTTGAAAGCGGTATAAATATACTTGTCGGTAAAAACGGTCAGGGAAAAACAAATATTTTGGAAGCAATAAGTTTTTGTTCATATCTTAAAAGTTTTCGTGCTGCGAAAGAAGAACAACTTATAAAGTTTGGCAGTGACAATGCATATATAAAGATTGAATATGAAGACAGAGGCAAAATACAGAATATTGAGATTACCATTAATAAAGATTTAAAAAAAGAACTTAAAAAAAATGGTGTGACTGTTTTAAAAAACCGTGAGCTGATAGGTGAATTTTTATCAGTGATATTTACGCCTGATCATTTAAACCTTATAAAAGAGGGACCGAATAAACGTCGTGAATTTCTAAATATGGCAATTTGCGCATTGGATATAAAATATACTGATTCGCTTTTGAAATATCAAAAAATAATTCAACAGCGAAATGCACTTTTAAAAAAAGAAAATATAAATGAAAATTTTCTTTCGGTAATTGATGAGCAATTATGTGAAGAGGGTTCTTATATTGCAATTAAGCGTGCGGAATATATAAGAAAACTTGAAATTTTTGCAAAAAAAATTTTTAGTGATATATCTGATAGTGATTTAAAGCTTAAACTTTTATATATAAATCAATTTCAAAAAGATGTAAATGATCGTGAAAGTATATATAATGCAATGCTTGAAAGGCTTAGGCGTACACGAAAAACAGATATACAAATGCAAATGACCACTTGTGGAATACAAAAGGATGATTTGCTTGTTTTACAAAGCGGTAAAAGTATTAAATTTTTCGGATCTCAGGGACAGATAAGAAGTGCAGTATTATCACTTATATTGGCACAGGGTTCTGTTATAAATGACAGATATGGGGTTTATCCCGTTATAATACTTGACGATATTTTGTCAGAACTTGACAGAACACGGCAAAAATATATATTCACCCAAACGCCTGCTACTCAATGTCTTGTATCTACCTGTGATACAATGAAGGCAAGAGGAAAAGGCAACCTCATTAAAATAAAAGAGGGGAGGGTGGTGTAATGTATCTACACCTTGGTAATGATGTAGTTATAAAAAAAGAAAATATAATCGGTATATATGATATGGATAATACAACGGTATCCAAACGAACTCGTGAATATCTTGAAGAGTATGAAAAAAGCGGAAACCTTGTATATGTAACGAATGAACTGCCAAAGTCTTTTATTGTATATGGACGTGGTGAAAATATTACCGTTTATGTTTCACAAATTTCAACCACTACACTGCTTAAGCGGTGTGATTTTCTGGATAATAGGAGTATATTAAAAAATGTCTGACACAAAAGTAACTCAGAATTATGACGAAAACCAAATACAAGTATTGGAAGGACTTGAAGCTGTAAGAAAAAGACCGGGTATGTATATCGGTTCTACTTCTGCACAAGGTCTTCATCATCTTGTATATGAAATTTTAGACAACTCAATTGACGAGTCGTTGGCAGGATATTGTTCACATATCAGTGTAAAAATACTGCCCGGAAATATAATTGAGGTGGAAGATGACGGACGCGGTATTCCTGTAGGTATAAATAAAAAACATGGTGTACCGGCGGTAACACTTGTATTTACAGTACTCCACGCCGGCGGTAAATTCGGCGGTGGCGGATATAAGGTATCCGGTGGCTTACACGGTGTTGGTGCTTCTGTAGTTAATGCTTTATCACAATGGCTTGAAGTAGAAGTTTCGGACGGAAAAAATGTACATTTTCAGCGTTATGAGCGTGGAAAAATAGTAGATGATCTAAAGGTTATAGGCACGACTGATAAAACAGGAACAAAGGTGCGCTTTCTTGCTGATGATCAGATTTTTGAAACACTTGAATATGATTATAATATTTTATTAAAACGAATCCGCGAGCAAGCATTTTTAAATGGCGGGTTGTCTATATCAATAACTGATGAACGCGAAAGTCCTGCAAAAAGTAAGAAAATGTGTTATGAGGGCGGTATTCGTTCATTTGTTGAATACATTAATAAAAATAAAGAACTTACACATGAAGATGTTATATATATGAGCGGTGAGAAAAATGGTGTTATGGCTGAAATTGCGTTTCAGTATACCACTCATTATGACGAAACACTTATCTCATTTGCAAATAATATTCATACAATTGACGGCGGTACGCACGAAACAGGCTTTAAAACAGCACTTACTCGAAATATAAATGCGTATGCTCGTAAAAAGAATATACTTAAGGAAAAAGACGATAACCTTTCTAGTGATGATGTAAGAGAGGGTATGACTGCCATTGTTTCTGTAAAAGTAGAAGAAGCACAGTTTGAGGGACAGACAAAAACTAAACTTGGTAACTCTGAGGTAACAGGCTTTGTAAGTTCACTTATGAATGAAAAACTAACAGAGTACTTTGAAGAAAATCCAAAGGTTGCAAAAATTATTATTGAAAAGGCATTTAATGCTTCCCGTGCAAGAGAAGCTGCACGTCGTGCCAGAGAAAATGCAAGAAAAAGTGCACTTTCAAATTCAGCATCACTGCCCGGTAAACTTGCAGACTGTCAGCTTCGTGATAATGTAAACACTGAAATTTACATCGTCGAGGGTGACTCGGCGGGTGGTTCTGCAAAAGAAGGACGTGACAGACGTTTTCAGGCAATTCTTCCGCTTTGGGGAAAAATGCTTAATGTTGAAAAATCAAGAATAGATAAAGTATACGGCAACGATAAATTACAACCTGTAATAACGGCACTTGGTACAAATATAGGTCCTGATTTCAATATTGAAAAGTTGCGTTACGGAAAAGTTATAATAATGGCCGATGCCGATGTTGACGGTTCACATATCAGAACGCTTCTTTTAACTTTCTTTTTCAGATTTATGCGTCCTCTTATAGAGGAAGGACATATTTATCTTGCACAGCCGCCGCTGTTTAAAATAATGAAAAATAAAAAAGATTATTATGCTTACAGTGATGCTCAGCGTGATCAGATACTTGCTGAAATAGGTGATGGTGCTACTGTTCAAAGATATAAAGGTCTTGGTGAGATGAACCCCGAACAACTTTGGGAAACTACAATGGATCCGACAAGACGTACTATTGTAAAAGTAACTATGGAAGATGCGGTGCTTGCAGATGAGATATTTACTGTCTGTATGGGTGAAAAGGTTGAACCGCGCCGTGAATTTATAGAACAGAACGCACAGTTTGTTCGTAATCTTGATATTTAATAGAGGTTGAAAATGGAAGAAGTAAAACACAGCAGTGAAATAAATTTTGAAGGGCAAAAAGTTATTGAAATTGACGTTGAAAAGGAAGTAAGAGGTGCGTTTCTTGATTATGCAATGAGTGTACTTACCGCGCGTGCCCTTCCTGATGTTCGTGACGGTTTAAAACCCGTGCACAGACGTATTCTTTATACAATGTATGAAGCAAATCTTACTCCTGATAAGCCGTACCGTAAATCAGTTACAACTGTCGGTGACGTGCTTGGTCACTATCATCCGCATGGTGACGCATCAGTTTACGATGCAATGGTAAGACTTGCACAGTCTTTTTCACTTCGTTATCCGTTGGTTGACGGTCAGGGTAACTTTGGTTCAATAGACGGCGACCCGCCTGCTGCTTACCGTTATACCGAAGCGCGTATGAAGAAAATTGCGCTTGAAATGCTTACAGATATCAAAAAAGATACTGTTGACTTTATGCCTAACTTTGATGATAAGGATGAGGAGCCGACAGTTCTTCCGTCACGTTTTCCTAATCTTTTAGTAAATGGTTCGTCAGGTATCGCAGTAGGTATGGCAACAGATATACCTCCGCATAATCTGTGTGAAGTTATCGACGGAACAATTGCACTTATGGAAAACCCTGATATTGATATTGACGGGCTTATGGAATACATTAAGGGACCTGATTACCCCACAGGCGGTATTATTATGGGTAAAACGGGTATCAGAAATGCGTATAAGACAGGTAAGGGAAAAATCTACGTACGTGCAAAAGCAGAAATAGAGGAGTGGAAAAACGACCGTTTCCGCATTGTTGTAACTGAAATACCTTATATGGTAAGAAAAAGTGCGCTTATTGAAAAAATTGCAGATGAGGTTAAAGGTGAACGAATAGCGGGTATATCGGATATCCGTGATGAATCGGACAAGGACGGTCTGCGTTTTGTAATTGAACTTAAAAAGGAAGCAAACCCGCAGGTTGTACTTAATCAGCTGTATAAGTTTACAGATATGCAGGCTACCTGTTCTGCAATTATGCTTGCTCTTGTTAATAATGTGCCAAAAGTACTCAATCTTAAAGAAATGCTTTCAGAGTATATTAAACATCAAAGAAGCGTTATTGTAAGACGTACACAGTTTGACATTAAAAAGGCAAAAGCAAGGGCACATATTTTAGAAGGTTTACTTAAGGCTATCGACCATATAGATGAAGTTATCAATATTATCAAAAACAGTAAATCTATTCCTGATGCTAAAATTGCACTTATGGAACGCTTTGAACTGGATGATGTACAGGCTCAGGCCATTGTTGATATGCGTCTTGGTCAGTTAGCAGGTCTTGAGCGTAATAAGATAGAAAGCGAATACCGCGATATTATGGCAAAAATAGCTGATTTTGAAGATATTTTAGCTAATAGTGAAAGAGTGGATGCTATTATCAAGGATGACCTTAATGAGATAAAGAAAAAATATGGTGATGCAAGACGTACTGAAATAGGTGTTGGTGATATTTCGCTTGAGGATGAGGATCTTATACCTGTTGAAGAGTGTGTATTTACTCTTACAAAAGCCGGTTACGTAAAGAGAATTCCTGTTTCTGAGTACCGCTCACAGCATAGAGGCGGAAGAGGCGTTACAGGTCTTAAAACAAAAGAAGATGATATCGTAAGTGAAATGTTTGTAGGCTCAACTCACGATTATATCCTGTTCTTTACAACGCTTGGCAGAGTTTATAAGATAAAAGGTTATGAAATAGCAGAAAGTTCTAAAACAGCAAAAGGTACCAATGCAGTAAACCTTATTCCGCTAATGTCGGGAGAAAAAGTAGGCGGAATGATTAAAGTAAATGAGTTTAACGAAAATGAGTATATGATAATGGCTACCAGAAACGGTACTGTTAAAAAGACATCAATGAGTGAATACTCACATATCCGTAAATCAGGTGTTATTGCCATCCTTACTGATGAAGATGATGAATTGTGTGCTGTAACCAGAACGACGGGCGATGATAACGTTATGCTTATAACCAGAAATGGTAAGGCAATTAAGTTTGATGAGGGCGATGCAAGACCTATGGGCAGAGTTACCAGAGGTGTGCGCGGAATTAAACTTGAAGATGATGATTATGTTATCGGTATGGTTATTGATAATGATAATGAAAATGCAACGCTGCTTACTATAACCGATAACGGTTACGGTAAAAAGACAAAACTTTCTGAGTATCGTGTTCAGTCAAGGGGCGGAAAAGGTATATCTAACTATAACATAACCGAAAAAACAGGAAAAATTGCTTCTGTAAATATTGTTGATGATAATAATGACCTTCTTATAATTACATCCGGCGGTATTGTAATGCGTACAGCGGTTTCCGAAATACCCACACTTGGAAGGACCACTCAAGGTGTTCGGGTTGTAAAACTTGCTGAAAACTTGCGTGTAATTGACACATCTATAACAGATAAAGAAGAATATTCAGAAGAAACCGATGAATAAGAGGTAAAGAAATTGAATAGAAATCTTGGTATTATATGTGACTGTATAGGCGGTGAAGACCCTGTTATCACGTTAGAACGTATAAAAAAAGCAGGTTTTAACAGTTTTTTTACCGGTCATATTAACAATGAAAAAGTAAAACAACTTAAAAATAAGGCAGATGAGTTAGGTTTGTCTTTTGAATTCATTCATGCACCTTTTAAAAATATTAACAATATGTGGTTTGAAGGTGACGAATATATTGAAATAATGAATGGAATGAAAGAGGCTATAGTTTCTGCTCATAATAATAGTGTGCCTATTGTTATAATACATGTTTCTTCAGGTTGGAACTCACCTGAAATCAATGATATCGGACTTGCAAGATTTGATGAACTCGTTGATTTTGCTGAACAAAACGGTGTTATCATTGCTTTTGAAAATTTAAGAAAAGTAGGAAATCTTTCTTACTTTGTTGATAGGTATGAAAATCGTGACTGTGTTAGATTTTGCTATGATAACGGTCATGAACATTGTTATACCAAGACAGTAAGCTGGCTTGATATATTTTGTCATAAGACAATATGTACCCATATTCACGATAATATGGGGCGTGGTTGGGAAAAAGTTGGTGATCCTGATACGCATCTTTTGCCGTTTGAGGGTAATTTTGATTATGAAAAAATGATGCGAAAGCTAGATGAGTATGATTATACAGGTTCGCTTACTCTTGAAGTTTTCAATGTAAAAGAAATTGATGCCGATGAGTTTTTAACCGATTGTTATAACAGAATTAAAAAAGTATCACAAATGTAAAATAAAACAGTCCGATTTCATTGGAAATCGGACTGTTTTTTATTAATTAAGTTTTATTATTTTGCGTAATCAATAGCACGGTTTTCACGAATAAGATGTACTTTTATCTGTCCTGGATACTCAAGCTCGTTTTCGATTTTTTGACAAATTTCGCGAGAGAGCAGTACCAACTTGTCATCAGATACATTTTCAGGGTTGACCATAATACGAATTTCGCGGCCGGCCTGTATAGCATAGGTTTTTTCTACGCCGTCAAAAGATTTTGCAATTTCTTCAAGTTTTTCAAGACGTTTAATATAGTTTTCAAGGTTTTCACGTCTTGCACCGGGACGTGCGGCGGAAATTGCATCAGCAGCTTGTACAATAGCTGCGATATTGGTTTTGGTTTCAACATCACCGTGGTGTGCTTCGATAGCGTGAATAACACCGGCGGATTCTTTATACTTTTTAGCAAGATCAACACCGATCTGGATGTGTGAACCTTCCATTTCAAAGTCAACACTTTTACCAAGGTCATGTAACAGACCGGCTTTTTTGGCAAGTGCAACATCTTCGCCCATTTCTGCAGCAATTATACCTGATAACTGAGCAACTTCGATAGAATGACAAAGTACATTCTGACCGTAGCTTGTTCTGTATTTAAGTCTGCCGAGCAGTTTAACGATTTCAGGATGTACACCGTGAACGCCTGTTTCGAAAATTGCACGTTCACCCTCTTTTTTTATAGTAACATCAAGGTCGCGTTTAACCTTTTCAACTGTTTCTTCAATACGTGCAGGATGAATTCTGCCGTCGGAAATAAGTTTTTCAAGGGTAAGCCTTGCAATTTCGCGACGAATGGGATCAAAGCTTGAAACGGTAATGGCTTCAGGCGTGTCATCAATTATAAGATCAACACCGGTAATAGTTTCAAGTGAGCGTATGTTTCTGCCTTCACGTCCGATGATTCTACCTTTCATTTCATCATTTGGCAATGCAACAACTGATATGGTAGATTCTACAACGTGATCTGCAGCGCACTTCTGAATTGCAAGGGATAAGAGGTTTCTTGCCTTTTCGTCAGAATTTTCTTTATAGTGCGCTTCGTATTCAGATATTTTCACTGCATATTCGTGCTCAAGAGACTGTTCAAGAGTGCGGAACAGCTCCGCCTTTGCAGCATCTGCAGTGTAACCAGATATACGTTCAAGTACTGATATCTGTGTGCGCTTTAATTCGTCTATTTCTTCCTGAGTCTTTTCAGTCTGAGCAATCTTTTCGTTAAGAATTTCTTCTTTTTTATCAAGATTGTCATATTTTCTGTCCAGACTCTCTTCTCTTTGTTGTAAACGTTTTTCCTGTCTTGTTATTTCGACACGCCGTTCTTTAAGCTCGCGTTCTTGCTCAGTACGCTCTTTATGAAGCTGTTCTTTTGCTTCTAAAATCGCCTCTTTTTTCTTAGTGTCGGCAGTTTTTATCGCCTCGTTGATAATTCTTCTCGCTTCATCGTTAGCAGAACCAATTTGTTTTTCTGATACCGATTTTCTGTAAAAAAATCCAAGTATAAAAGCAATAAATCCGATAACAAGGACAGCAGCAACGCCCAACACAATAAATAAGGGTTGCATATTTTGTCCTCCTAATAATAAATATACCTATAAATTACATATAGCCTTTATAATTATACATCTATATTAAAAACCTGTCAAGCGCAATATCTATAAAAATAATAGTGGTAAACGGTGAATTTATATGTTATAATCATATGTATAATTATAAGGTGAGAGAATAATGGCGAATAAAAAAACAACAAAAAAACAAAATATGACAAAAAAATCGGCTGACAAAACGGCTGCTGCAAAACATACTATAAGACGTGAGGTGCGCGACAGTATACTTGCTGTTGTATTTTTTGCTCTTACGCTTTTGCTTATGCTGTCAGTGTATATAAATGCACTTGGTGCATTCGGTGCATTTACTTATTCTGCAATGCATACGCTGTTCGGGTATGCATCATACATACTGCCGGCATTTACGCTGTGGCTTGCTATATCGTTGCTGAAACCTGAACATAAGCTGGAAACCAATGTAAAACTGTGGACAGGTGCGGTACTCGTTGTGTCACTTTCGGGTATTTTGTACTTGTTTGAAGAAGGAAGTTGGTTTGGCAGTTACACATTTGCCGACTTTTTCAGGTACGGGATCGTGGAAATGGGCTCGCGTATGGGCGGTGTTATCGGCGGTCTTATCGCATATCCGCTTATTTGCCTTTTGACAAAGGTTGGGTTTGCTATTATTTTTATAGCAATTGCAATAATTTGTTCGCTCACTTTTTTTGATTTGACTCTGTATCAGATTTGGAAAAGTATTTCTGAACATTTTGAAGAGGATGATGATGCGCCAAAAACGCCTACGGTACATGCAAAGGTTGTTGAAAAACCTAAAAGGGCACGTAACATTGATGT
>JAZUOQ010000202.1:0-5797 GCA_045604775.1 Eubacteriales bacterium | reverse complement strand
ATTTCTTCAAGGATATGTGCAACTGAATCGCCAATAGCAGGCGTAGGTGCAAGTGATAAGTCAACGATGCCGAAAGGAACACCCAGACGTTTTGAAGCTTCCCAGGCAGTTAACTGACCGACACGGGTTATCTTAAACGCTGTCTTTTTGACAATGTCCGCAATCTCAGTTATGTTGGCATTAGGTGCTTTGGATATTGCGTGGCTTACAACACCGGGACCGGAGACGCCGACATTGATTACGCAGTCGCCTTCGCCCACGCCGTGAAATGCACCGGCCATAAAAGGATTGTCCTCCGGTACATTTGCAAATACGACGAGTTTAGCACAACCGATCGAATTGTCATCCTTTGTAAGATATGCCGTTCTTTTTATAATTTCACCCATCATACCGATTGCATCAAGGTTTATACCTGCCTTGGTGGTTGCAACGTTAACCGATGAGCACACATTATTTGTAACAGTGAGTGCTTCGGGAATGGATTCGATAAGGTTTTTATCACCAAGTGTCATACCCTTGTGAACCAGTGCTGAGTATCCGCCGATAAAGTTAATACCGCAGGTGGCTGCCGCACGGTCAAGTGTTTTTGCAATTTTAACCATACCGTCCGGTGAGATACTGCGAGCCACAAGTGAGATAGGTGTTACCGAAACACGTTTGTTTATTATCGGTATGCCATATTGTTTTGAAATATCCTCACCTGTCTGTACAAGGTTTCCGGCAAGACGAGTGATTTTGTTATAAATATTGTCACACAGCCTGTTCTCATCCTCTGATACACAATCAAAAAGCGATATGCCCATTGTGATGGTACGGATGTCCAGATGCTGATTATCGATCATATTGATCGTTTCAAGAATATCATTTATATTAAGCATTCCGAACTCCTATATTCTGTGCATCGAATTAAAAATATCTTCGTGCATAGTATGTATTTTAAGACCGATTTCTTCACCGCGTTTATCAAGTGCGTTAACAATGTCGGCAAACGGTATATCGTTGTTCATTGTGCGTGCCATCATAACCATTGCAAACATATCATCAAATACTTTCTGTGAAATATCCATTATATTAATTCCGTATTCCTTACAAACTTCCGATACATCAGACACTATGCCAATACGATCTCTGCCTACTACTGTAATTACAATTCTCATAGGTTTCTCCTTAAATCTTTTTATAAATTTTAATACACTTCAAAATAAAAATCAATGATTTTTCAAATTTTGTTGCAAGTTGCGCAAAATATGTTAAAATATAATTATTAATTTTAAGGAGAACGATAAATGAACGATAAAAAACTGCTTGCAATACTTGAAAAAGATGCCTACGCCGACAGGGCGGAAATTGCCCGTATTCTTAAAACAGACGTGGACGAAGTTAATGCCGCAGTTAAACGGCTTGAATCTGAAAAGGTTATCGTCGGTTATAACGCGATGATCGACTGGGATAAGACTAAGCGTGAATATATTACCGCAATGATCGAACTTAAGATATCACCTATGCGTGGTGAGGGTTTTGACAAGGTCGCACGCCGTATCTCCAAATATCCGCAAGTCAAAAGTGTCAGTCTTATGTCAGGCGCTTATGATATTTTGCTTTCCATTGAGGGTAAAACTCTTACAGAAGTAGCGCTTTTTGTATCTCAGAAACTGGCACCGATGGATGGTGTTCTTTCAACTGCTACTCATTTCGTATTAAAAAAATATAAAGATAAAGGGATAAACTACGATGTCTCCGAGGGAGATATGCGCGGTATGTTTAACATATGATGAATTACGACAATCTTTTTTCCGATAAACTTAAAGTTATAAAACCGTCCGGTATCCGAAAGTTTTTTGATATTGCGGCAGAGTTTGATGATGTACTTTCGCTGTCTATCGGTGAGCCGGATTTTGAAACACCGTGGCATATCCGCGAAGCAGGTATCGAGTCGCTTGAACGTGGCAGGACAAAATATACTGCAAACTCCGGTATGCGTGAACTCAGACAGGAAACATCTTCTTATTTTAAACGTCGTTTCAATCTCAGTTATTCAGAGGATGAAGTACTTATTACTGTGGGTGGCAGTGAGGCTATTGATCTTGCAATACGTGCCTTTATAAGCAACGGTGATGAGGTCCTTATACCTGAACCGTCGTTTGTGTGCTATTCGCCTATTACCGTACTTGCAGGCGGAAAGCCGGTACCGATCGTTACAAAGCAGGAGGATGATTTTAAACTTACAGCGGCAGCTTTAAAGAAAGCGATCACACCAAAGACAAAATTACTTGTTTTGCCTTATCCTAATAATCCTACAGGTGCTGTTATGACACGTAAGGAATTAAGTGCTATTGCACGTGTACTGCGCGATACTGATATAATGGTACTGTCCGATGAGATATACGCAGAACTTACATACGGTTCGAAACATGTCAGCATTGCCAATATTGATGGAATGTGGGAACGCACCGTAATAATAAACGGCTTTTCAAAGGCATACTCTATGACCGGATGGCGTATGGGTATTGCGGCCGGTCCGCGTGAAGTTATAAAAAAGATGACCCTTATACATCAGTATGGTATAATGAGTGCGCCTACAACAAGCCAGTATGCTGCTATTGAAGCACTTAAAAACGGTGATTCAGATATTGAACATATGCGCAATATGTATGATGTACGCCGCAAAATGATTCTTGCAGGTATACGAGATATGGGTATACCTTGTTTTGAGCCGTTCGGTGCATTTTATATCTTTCCTGATATTTCTAAGTTTGGTATGACCAGCGATGAATTTTGTGAAAGACTTTTGCGTGAAGAGCGGCTTGCAGTTGTTCCGGGATCTGCTTTCGGTGACAGTGGAGAGGGTTTTTTACGTATTTCTTATGCATACTCGGTAGAAAACATTGAACTTGCGCTTGAGCGCCTTCGTAAATTTATTTCAAAATTATGATTGAACTTCGTTCCTATGCAAAAATAAATCTTTCTCTTGATCTGGTTGGGAAAAGAGAAGACGGTTACCATCTTTTGCGCACAGTTATGCAAAAGGTGTCACTTTGTGATTTTGTGCGTCTTGAAAAAGCGTCTAAAGGTATAGAAATAACTTGTAATAAACCTTATATACCAACCGATGAACGCAATATTGTATATAAGGTTGCTGCTGCTTTTTTTGATAAATACGGGATCGACGGCGGTGTTCGTATACGCCTTAAAAAGCATACACCCTGCGGTGCCGGTTTGGGTGGTGGCAGTTCGAACGGCGCTGCTGTTCTTGATGGTTTGTGTGAATTATATTCTATGCCTCTTAGTGCCGAGGAAAAGAATCTGCTTACTTGTGGGATTGGTGCCGATATCCCGTTCTTTTTTTACGGTGGCACCTCGCTGTGCGAGGGGATCGGCGAAAAGGTTACACCATTACCACAACTATCAAATTGCCGTATAGTAATTGTAAAACCAAAAAAATCGCTGTCAACCGCTGCTGTTTTCAAATCGCCGCTGACGGCTGCACAGTTCGGCGGAAATTCAACTGACAGTGTCATACAGGCTATAAAAAAAGCTGATCTGTTTATGCTTGCCGAAAGTGCTTCAAATGCTCTTGAAGCAGCTAGTATTTTGGAATGTCCGGAAATTTCCGTGATTAAAAATAAATTAGCTGAATGTGGTGCGGTGTATTCGATGATGAGCGGATCCGGATCCGCAGTGTATGGTGTTTTTAATTCTCAAAAAGCGGCAAGTGTTGCATATTTTTTATTAAAACAAAAATACCGTGAAACTTATATTGCCAAACCTATAAATGAATAAAAGAGTATCAAAGGCTATTCTCATAATGATTATAAAAACCACGATGAAATTCATCGTGGTTTTTATTGCGTTTATCTGATAGAACCAGAATCGCTTTTGTAAGTATAAATGCTGCTTTTTGGGAGATCCCTAAACCATTTTACAACAAAGCAAAAAAACAAGTGATATTCTGTGCCAATGCACAGAGTGATATTTTCACTTTGTGAAAGTGATATTACTCCTCCCGTCGTAGTGATATTTTATTCGCCCGAAAAACTGTCCGTAGGGCAATATCACGATGCGTAAGCATCATATAACTGCGAAGCAATATAACTCGCCATACGGGGTCCCCACAAAACCGTGGCTTTTGTGGGGTGAAAAGGCGAATAAAACTGCGAGACTTCCTTATGAGAAGTCTCGCAATGCGATACTCTTTTTTGTTTAAAAAAATCCACCATTGTCAATAATTACGGCAAAGGAGTGATGATTTTGAAAAAATATTTACTTACACTTGGTATATTCACATGCTTTTTCGGAGTACTTACATTGCTGGTTACTATTGCTGAAAATGATGCAAAACAGATCCGTGATAGTGTTTTGCGGTTTCATATAGTTGCAAATTCCGACTCTGACAGCGATCAGCAAAATAAAATGGCGGTACGTGACGGTATGGCAGAATTGTGCTCTGAACTTTTTTATGGTGCCGAAAATAAAAAAGATGCAATAAAAACAGTACTCGAAAATTCAAGTATTATTGAGGCTGAGGCAAATCGAGTGCTTATAAATAATGGATGTGATGATGAGGTATTTGTTACTGTACGTAAGCGCGTTTTCCCCACACGATACTATGACGGTGTATCCCTGCCGGCAGGCGTTTATGATACAGTTGATGTTATGATAGGTGAGGGTCAAGGCAAAAATTTCTGGTGTGTAATGTTTCCGGATATTTGTGTTGGTGCATCAATGAAACAGACCGGTGAGCAAAAGATGTCGGAAATTCTAACCGGTGACAGTCTTGAAATGGCAACCGGCTCAAAAAAGCCTGCTGTCCGTCTTAAATTTCGCACCGTTGAACTGTTTGAAAGTTTTGTTAATTTCTTTCGCTAAGCGTATTAATCTCCTGCGCATTTGGTGTAACTTATGCAACATAAAGTCATATGATTTAAATATGATGTTTGCTATACTTAATTAGTAATAATATATATTACAGATAAACTCGAAAGGAAGAGATTATTATGAGTAAAGCAAAAAGAATTATCTCTGTGCTTCTTGCGGTGCTTATGACAGTGTCTGTACTGTCTGTGGGGTCATTTGCATCTGATATACCGCTTTTCAGTGAAGCATATGTTGATTCTACCGGAACTATCAAAAGTTCTGCAATTCTTGTTGATGCTGAGGTTGGATTACTTAATCCCGGTGATACATATGTTGCAGAATGGGACGGTGAATCATACACATTTATTGTTGGAGTAAATGTATTCGCAGAATATGATGTTGCTAAGAAAAAACTGCCTGCCAAGGGTGGTCAGATACTTCTTGGCAACGGTGCGTTCAATGATATACGTCTTGATCGTCCTATGGAAGTTTTCGGTATCAATTGGAATGTAAGTCCCAATGCTGTTAATCCTGATGATCCGACTGAACAATGGGTATATAATACCGCGTGGGATGAGCAGCGAACAACTGTTACCAATATTGCAATCGATGCAGGCGCTTATGGTCTGGTCGGTATACACGGTGTTGTGCTTCAAGGAAGATTTTACGATATTTACCGTCCTGTAAGTTCTATTAAAACCACAGTTGTTATTTCTAACTTGCTTTTAAGACAGCAAAGCAATGTTGTAAATGCGGGTTTTGAAACAGAAAGCGGTCTTCGCGGCAGTACAAATGAAGCATACATTTTTATGTTCTATAACCACAATGCATATAACACCACAGAAAGTGCAAAGAACAATAAAGATGAAACCATTATGCGTAGAATCAGGCCCAAAGAGGAAAGTTTCAGCTCTGAAACTTTACTCTTTAACGATATATCTGC
>JAZUOQ010000201.1:0-9276 GCA_045604775.1 Eubacteriales bacterium | reverse complement strand
ACAAAGGCTATGACGAAGACGGCTTTGAACAGGCGTTTTAAGAGAGTCGGTGGTTGGTGTAAACCGCTAACAAGCGTTCAAAACAGCCCATCACTTCCGAGCCGAAATTTTGAAAGGGCGTGTTGCCTGAGTAGGAATTTCCGTGAATGCTGCGTAAAAGCATAGGGGTTGTTAGACTCCGATGAGAGGTCGCTGCGGCGGCAATTTGAGTGGTACCGCGGATGTGTTTATACACACCCGTCTCAAAGAAATTTCACTTAGGATGAAAAGGAGGAGAAAACGTTTATGACTCATTTGCATACATATGGTGTTGCCGATTGGGCGGTTAGATTTTTGCAAACAGAACAGCTAAAAGAACGTGATCTTTGGAAAAAGTTTGTTGATGTATTTCGTACCCATCCCGATTCAGAAAATTACGGTTGGCGTGGTGAATTCTGGGGTAAGATGATGCGCGGTGGCTGTCTTGTATATGAATATTCACGAGATGATGAACTGTACGATATACTTACCGAGTCCGTAAAGGATATGCTCACTACTGCAGAAGAAGACGGTAGAGTTTCTACCTATGAACGTGACAAGGAATTTGACGCATGGGATCTGTGGTGCAGAAAATATGTGATACTTGCCTGTGAGTATTACCTTGATATTTGTAATGACGAGAAGTTGAAGGGACAGATAATCGAATTTATCAGTAAATGTGCAGATTATATAATTGTGCATATCGGAGATGGTGGGGGACAAAAGAGAATAACCGATGCAACAAGAAGTTGGCTTGGTCTTAATTCGTCATCGATACTTGAGCCAATAGTAAAACTTTATAGGCTGACAAATGACAAAAAATATCTTGATTTTGCAACATACATTGTAAAAGAGGGTGGCGCGAAAGGTGTAAATGTATTCAAACTTGCTTATGAAAACAAAGTCTATCCCTATCAGTACGGTGTGTCTAAAGCATACGAGATGACTTCCTGTTTTGAAGGTCTTTTAGAGTATTATTACACAACGGGTGAGAAATGGTGTAAAACCGCTGTTATCAACTTTGCCAACGCATTAATCGACACTGAACTTTCGATTATTGGTTGCAGTGGCATAACTCACGAGTTGTTTGATTTCACACGTGCACGTCAGACAGTACGTCAAGAAGATGTTTTACAGGAAACATGTGTTACTGTTACATGGATGAAATTTTGTTCGAGAATTTTGGAACTGACAGGCGAATCTAAGTTTGCAGACTGTATGGAACAGTCATTTTATAATGCATACCTAGGTGCATTCAACACCGAGCATAAAATAAGCCCATATATGCGTAAGAAATTTATTGAAAAAATGGGTATGGACAATATAGTTGATACAAATCTTCCTGTAGATAGCTACAGCCCGCTTTTATCAGGTAGACGCGGGGTTAAGGTAGGCGGAAATCAATTGCTGTCCGACCTTTCCTATTATGGTTGTTGTACCTGTATCGCATCTGCAGGTGTAGGTGTGTTTATGAAGAATATGGTTGCGGTAAATGACACAGGTATAACCATCAATTTTTTTGAAAACGGAAGCGCAACTATACAGTACGACGATGCAAATATACAAATCATTCAAAAAACAGCATATCCGATAGATGGTAAAATTGAGATTATTGTTATATCGGACAAACCAAAAGAGTTTGAGTTAAAGGTGCGCGTTCCCGGCTGGACAGGAAAAGATAACGGCTATGTTGTTTATAAAAAAGAATGGTCAAACGATAAAATTGAACTTAATTATGATATGCCCATACGCACACAGTTACCGGTAAAATGGGAAAAAGAGGTGGTGTACACTGATATGACCAATATGAAACCGGGAAGTCATGTTGCTTGTGCTACTACGGTATACCATGATCCCAATGATGACAACTATATCGCGCTGATGCGTGGACCGCTTACTCTTGCGGCAGATTCGCGAAGCGGTAAAGAGGCAGGTTCTGTGTTTGATTTTGAGCCCAAAGGTGAATTGTGTACAGAAAATGAAATCACAAACGGAGTTCCTTGCCTTTTGAAAATGCGCTTTACCGACAAAAGCGGTAAGGATTTTTATCTTGTTGACTATGCATCTGCAGGCAAAGACTGGCAAACAGAAATTGCTGCGTGGCTAAAAACGAAATAACATCAAATTGCATTTAATATAAATATAACACCTTGCCAAATTTTTGGCAAGGTGTTGTATTTATACATTCATTATCCAACCGTAAGTATCTTTGACTTTTCCGTTTTGTATTCCAACGATGGTATTGTAGAGAAGTGAAGAAACTTCGCCGATTTTACCGTCATTAATAACTATTTTTTTATCGCCGACAATAAGTTCACCAATAGGTGAAATTACGGCTGCAGTTCCTGTACCAAAAGCTTCTTCAAGTATGCCCTCATCAGCAGCTTTAACAACTTCGTCAATTGATAAGCGCCGTTCGGTTACTTTATATCCTTTATCGCGCAATGCCTCAATGCAAGACATTCTTGTGATACCGCTGAGTATTGAACCTTCAAGAGAAGGTGTGATTACCTCGCCGTTAATTTTAAAGAATACATTCATTGTACCGACTTCTTCGATATATTTTCTTTCAATACCATCCAACCACAGTACTTGAGTATAGCCTTTCTTTTCGGCTTCATCCTGTGCTTTTAAAGAAGCGGAATAATTACCGGCTGTTTTTGTAAAGCCCATACCGCCTTTTACGGCACGTACATATTTTTGTTCAACATAAATTTTAACAGGGTTTATGCCCTCTTTATAGTAAGAACCAACAGGGGACATAATAACAATAAACATAAGATGTTTAGCGGGATGTACCCCAAGCATTGCATCTACAGCAATAATAAACGGACGAATATAAAGAGCAGTGTTTTCACCCTCAGGTATCCAGTCAATATCTATTTCAACAAGTTTTCTTACTGCTTCTACAGCAAATTCTTCATCAATAAGCGGAATACAAAGTCTTTCATTAGAAACATTAAGACGTGCCATATTTTTTTCAGGACGAAAGAGAGCGGCACCGCCGTCAGCTCTGCGATAAGCTTTCATACCTTCAAATACTTCTTGTCCATAGTGCAGGCACATAGCAGATGGATCTAGTTCGAGAGGTGCATAAGGTACAATTCTTGGATCTACCCAGCCTTTGCCTTCGTAATAATCCATAATAAACATATGGTCTGTAAAATATTTGCCGAAGCCAAGTGTGGAAGCATCCGGTTTTTGTTTTTTGTTTTGAGTAAGTGTAACTTTGATTTCCTGCATTTTGTTCACCTTCTATATATTTTCAAGAATTTTTTCGGTTATCTGTGTGGTAGTGAGCGGGGTAACACCGCTTGTTCCAACAATATCAGCCGTGCGATAGCCGTCATTTAAAACTTTGTCAACAGCACATTCAATATCATTTGCTTCAGTCTCAAGACCAAAAGAATAACGCAGCATCATTGCGGCTGAAAGAATAGTCGCGATGGGGTTTGCTTTGCCTGTACCGGCTATATCCGGTGCAGAGCCGTGTATTGGCTCGTAAAGTCCGCGTTTTCCATCACCAAGCGATGATGAAGCAAGCATACCGATTGAACCTGTTATTTGTGATGATTCATCGGATAAGATATCACCGAACATATTAGACGTTACAACTACATCAAATTGTGCAGGATTTTTAACAAGCTGCATAGCCGCATTGTCTACCAGCATATCTGTGCAGGTAACCTCGGGATACTCTTTGGCAACCTCATGTACCACCTCACGCCAAAGTCTTGAACTTTCAAGAACATTAGCTTTGTCAATGCTAATAACATTTTTATTGCGAAGCATTGCAGAATTAAATGCAACCCGTGCAATTCTTTCTATTTCCATTCTGCTGTAACATTCTGTATCATAAGCTTCTTCGCCGTATTTACCTTCGCGTCTGCCGCGTTCGCCGAAATAAATACCACCTGTAAGCTCGCGTACCATAAGTAAATCAAAGCCTTTTGATGCAACTTCTTCACGTAACGGACAAGCTTCTTTAAGAGCAGGGTATAATTTTGCAGGTCGCAGATTTGTATAAAGGCCAAGAGCTTCGCGTATGCCAAGCAATGCTTTTTCAGGACGCATATTGCCTGGAAGTGTATCCCATTTTGGACCTCCAACTGCACCTAATAGTACGCTATCGCTTTCAAGACAGCCTTTTACTGTTTCTTCCGGAAGCGAAATACCTGTCAAATCAATAGCTGCTCCGCCGATTAAATACTCGTTAAATGAAAAGTTATGTGAATATTTTTTGCCTATTTTTTTTAGTACATCAACGGCACTGTCAACTATTTCAGGACCGATGCCGTCACCTTTAAGCAATGCTATATTGAAATTCATAGCCATTCTCCTTTATTTAATAAGACCTTTTTTGACAGATTCAATAAGTCCTCCGCCAAGAATAATATTCTGCACAAACTGCGGAAACGGCTGTGTTTTAAACTGTTCACCACTAGTTCTGTTGTAAATAATACCATTATCAAGGTCAGCCTCGACTATGTCACCCTCTTTAATAGCATCTACCGCTTCAGGACATTCAAGTATAGCAAGACCTATATTAATTGAGTTTCTGTAAAAAATTCTTGCAAAGCTTTTTGCAATTACTATTGAAATACCGCTTGCTTTAATAGCAATAGGTGCATGTTCTCTTGATGAACCGCAGCCAAAATTCCAACCGCCTACCATAATATCACCGTCTTTTACACGTGATGTAAATGTGGTGTCAAGGTCTTCCATACAGTGTGAGGCAAGTTCTTTTTTATTAATAGTATTTAAATATCTTGCGGGGATAATTACGTCGGTGTCAACATTGTCACCGTATTTAATGACTGTTCCCTCGTATTTCATCTACATAACCTCCTTAGGCTCGGAAATCTTACCGGTGATCGCACTAGCAGCCGCAACTGCGGGACTTGCAAGATAAACCTCGGATTCAGGATGGCCCATTCTGCCTACAAAATTACGGTTAGTGGTAGCAACTGCGCGTTCACCCTTTGCAAGTATTCCCATATGACCGCCAAGACAAGGTCCGCAGGTTGGGGTTGATACTGCAGCACCGCTTTCAATGAAACTTTTGAGAAGCCCCATTTCCATTGCTTCAAGGTAAATTTTTTGTGTGGCGGGAATAACGATACAACGCACATTTTTAGCAACTTTTTTACCTCTCATTATCTCTTCAGCAGCAATAAGGTCTTCAAGCCTGCCGTTTGTGCAAGAGCCGATAACGACCTGATCGATCTTGATATCCTCTTTTATATCTTCAACAGCGTGTGTGTTTTCAGGCAGATGCGGGAAGGATACGGTTGGTTTTATTTCAGATAAATCAATCACATATGTTTCATCGTAAATTGCATCTTCGTCAGCTTTAAATATTTTCGGTTGTCTGTCACTGTGTGTTTTTACGTACTCAAGTGTTTGTTCATCAACCTCAAATATTCCGTTTTTACCGCCTGCTTCTATTGCCATATTTGTAATGCAGAGTCTGTCACTAATCGAAAGTGATTTTACACCTTCGCCCACAAATTCCATTGATTTGTAAAGTGCGCCGTCAACACCTATCATACCTATAATATGTAAGATGACATCTTTACCGGAAACATAAGGCGCAAGTTTACCTTTAAGTTCAAATTTGATGGCAGAAGGTACTTTAAACCAAGCCTTGCCTGTTGCCATACCACAGGCCATATCTGTTGAGCCGACACCGGTTGAAAACGCACCTAAAGCACCATAAGTGCAAGTATGTGAATCTGCACCAATGACAACATCTCCCGATACGACAAGTCCTTTTTCGGGGAGAAGTGCGTGTTCTATGCCCATTTGACCTACATCATAAAAATGTTCTATTTCCATCTTATCACAAAATTCACGGCACATTTTACATTGCTCAGCAGCCTTAATGTCTTTGTTTGGTGCAAAATGATCCATTACCATTGTTACTTTTTTGCTGTCAAAAACTTTGCTGATATCCAGCTTTTCACATTCAGCAATAGCAACAGGGGATGTGATATCATTGCCCAATACTAAATCAAGGTCGCAGATAACAAGTTGTCCGGCCTCGACTGTATCAAGTCCTGCGTGTGCCGCAAGAATTTTTTGTGTCATTGTCATACCCATTGTAATTACCTCTTATTGCATTAACTGATTTATAGCAGACAGGTATGCTTCGATACTTGCCTCAATAATGTCGGTGGAAAGACCTCTGCCGTTAAAGCTGTGTGCTTCACTTCTAAGCTTTAGTATAACCTCACCAAGTGTATCTTTACCTTCTGACACAGCATTGATAATGAATTTATCAAGCGTATGTTCTGGCGGTAAAACGATTTTGTCAATAGCCGCATATAATGAATCGATAGAACCATCGCCAAGTGCTGTCTGCTCAATAAATTCATCGTCTTTTTTAAGACAAATGGTAGCCGAAACACCGCTTTTACCCATCGTTTGTACATCGAATTTGACAAATTTGTATTTACCTTCTTCACTTGCAACAGCGTTATTGTTAATAAGCGCTTCAATATCTCCGTCTGTTACCGATTTCTTGACATCACAAAGGTCTTTGAATTTGCCGAAGGCAACTGCTATCTCTTCATCTGTCAGTGTATAACCAAGTTCTGAGAGTCTGGTAGTAAATGCGTGTTTACCGGAGTGTTTGCCCAATACCATTTGATTTGTCTGAACACCCACAGATTCGGGAGTGAGTATCTCGTAAGTTTCTTTTTTAGCAAGCACGCCGTGCTGATGTATGCCTGATTCGTGTGCGAATGCATTTGCACCCACAATAGGTTTGTTTATAGGTGCGCTTTGTCCGATTATGTTGTAAATAAGTTTACTGGTACGATAAATCTGCTTGGTGTCAATGTTGGTGTATGCGTTGTAGAAGTACGGTCTTGTATGAAGCGCCATAACAGCCTCTTCAAGTGCGGCATTGCCTGCACGCTCACCCAGACCGTTAACAGTACACTCTATTTGAAGCGCACCGCCCATAACACCCGCAAGCGAGTTTGCAACTGCCATACCAAGATCGTTATGACAGTGTACCGAAAATTCCACTTTGTCACTGTCAGGTACATTCTTTATGAGATATGCAATTCGGTCGCGCATCTCGTCAGGCGTTGTATATCCGACAGTATCAGGGATATTAAGTACTTTTGCACCGTTTTTAATAGCAGTATCACAAACTTTGACTAAAAAGTCTAAATCACTTCTTGTAGCATCTTCTGCTGAAAACTCAATGTTAGAGCATTTGGATGCCGCATACTTTACCATTTCGGCAGTAGAAGCAAGAACTTCTTCTTCGGTCATTTTCAATTTATACTGCATATGCAATGGTGAAGTTGCTATAAATACGTGGATACGCGGGTCTGCTGCTTTTTTTACTGCATCATATGCCGCATCAATGTCACCGATACGACAACGTGCAAGCGAAGCTACCGTACATTCTTTTACTGTTTCGGCAATAGTTTTTACCGATTGGAAATCGCCGGTAGACGATATTGCAAAGCCGGCTTCTATTATATCTACTTTTAATCTTTCAAGATGCTTTGCAACTTCGATTTTTTCTTTAAGGTTCATACTACATCCGGGTGATTGCTCACCATCACGCAGGGTAGTATCAAATATTTTAATTCGTCTGTCCATTTAAAAACCTTTCTACCTAATTATTGCGCCTTTGTCTGCGCTCGAAACCATCTTTGAATATCTCTTAAGATATCCCGAAAGGTTTGTTTTTATCTTGAGTTCAGTATTTTGACGTCTGTTTTCCAGTTCTTGTTCTGATACCTCAAGGTTTATTGAGTAATTTGGAATATCAATTGAGATAATATCACCATCTTTGATATATGCAATATTACCTCCGTTCACAGCTTCAGGTGATACGTGTCCGATCGCCGCACCGCGTGTTGCACCCGAAAAACGTCCGTCCGTTATCAGTGCTACTTCTTTGTCAAGACCCATACCGGCAATAGCGGAAGTAGGGGAAAGCATTTCACGCATACCCGGACCGCCTGCAGGTCCTTCGTAGCGTATAACAACTACATCGCCCGGCTTTATACCACCTTCGTAAATAACTTTGATAGCGTCTTCTTCACTGTTAAATACCTTTGCCGGCCCTTTGTGTGTAAGCATTTCTGCAGCGACAGCACTTCTTTTAACGATAGCACCGTCAGGTGCAACGCTGCCGAATAACACTGCAAGACCGCCTGTTTTGGTGTATGGATTGTCAATAGGTCTTATGACTTCGGGATTTTTTGTACGTGTATTTCCTATGTTCTCAGATACAGTTTTTCCTGTAACTGTTATTAGTGAAGTATCGAGAAGTTCCATAGATGCAAGTTCACCCATAACAGCTCTTACACCACCGGCAGCCTCAAGATCCTGCATATGATGGTGACCTGCAGGTGCAAGATGGCAGAGGTTGGGAGTATGTTCACTGACCTCGTTTATCATTCTCAGGTCAAATTCAACACCTGCCTCGTTTGCAATAGCCGCAAGGTGAAGCGCAGAGTTTGTTGAGCAACCAAGAGCCATATCAACTGTAAGCGCATTTTTAAAGGATGCGGGAGTAATAATATCAAGCGGTCTTATATCGCGCTCGATAAGTTCCATTATTTGTTCTCCTGCAGTTTTTGCAAGACGGATACGCGCCGCATGTACTGCAGGGACAGAACCATTGCCGGGAAGTGCTATACCAAGTGCTTCGCTGAGACAGTTCATTGAGTTTGCGGTGAACATACCGGAACAGGAACCGCAACCCGGACAAGCATTTTCTTCAAAATAGTTTAGTCTTTCGTCATCAATTGTACCGTTTTTATAGGCACCTACTGCTTCAAACACACTGTTTAGATCCATAGCTACACCTTGATCTGAACAGTTTGATAGCATAGGTCCGCCCGATATAAAAATCGAAGGGATGTTGACACGGCAAGCCGCCATGAGCATACCGGGTACGATTTTATCACAGTTTGGGATGAAAACAAGACCGTCAAAAGCGTGTGCTTTTGCCATACATTCAACACTGTCTGCAATTATTTCTCGGGTGACGAGTGAGTATTTCATTCCCTCATGACCCATAGCGATACCGTCACATACACCGATAACGTTGAACTCCATGGGAGTACCACCGTTAGCCAAAACTCCGTCCTTTACCGCTCTTGCAATAGTCTGGAGATGTATATGTCCGGGGATGACCTCGTTAAAGGAGTTTACGATACCGATAAGAGGCTTTCTAATCTGTTCATTTGTATAACCCATTGCCTTGAGCAGAGAGCGCTGAGG
>JAZUOQ010000200.1:0-3039 GCA_045604775.1 Eubacteriales bacterium | reverse complement strand
GACCTGCCATATTAGTTGCAATGGTGACGGAACCCTCTTTACCTGCCTGCGCAATAATAGCGGCTTCTTTTTCGTGATGCTTTGCATTGAGCACCTGATGCTTAATACCGCGCTTTGACAGCAGTTTTGAGAGCAATTCACTCTTTTCGATCGATATGGTGCCTACAAGAACAGGTTGACCTTTTTTGTTGCACTCACAGATCTCATCGATAACAGCGGTAAACTTTGCTGCTTCTGTTTTATATATCACATCAGACATATCATTTCTGATATTGGGCTTGTTAGTGGGTATTTCCACAACATCAAGCGCATAAATATGTCTGAACTCGTCCTCTTCGGTAAGAGCAGTACCTGTCATACCTGAAAGTTTTGAGTACATTCTGAAATAGTTTTGAAGTGTTATTGATGCGTAAGTTTTGGATTCTTTTTCAACCTTAACACCTTCTTTGGCTTCAATCGCCTGATGTAAGCCTTGATTATACCGTCTGCCGTACATAAGTCTGCCGGTAAATTCGTCAACGATTATTATTTGACCGTCTTTTACGATATAATCAATGTCACATTTCATTATACCGTGCGCGCGTATAGCCTGACGGATGTGGTGGGATAATTCCATATTCTCAGGCGCTGAAAGGTTTTCAATATTAAAATATTTTTCAGCTTTATCAACACCGTTTGCGGTAAGTGAAACATTTTTGTTTTTTTCGTCGACAATATAATCAGCATTTACAAGTGCGGCGTGCTGCTCTTTGGTTATAAACCTGCCCATTAGCACTTCGTCGTATTCCATCTTGACAAATGTGTCGTAGTCAGCTTTGTCATCCGTTCTTGTCATTTTAACGGGCTTGAGTGTTTTTACAAACCTGTTGGCGATTTCATACAGCTCGGTTGATTTTGCACCGGCACCTGAAATGATAAGCGGCGTACGTGCTTCGTCAATAAGAATTGAGTCCACCTCGTCCACAATCGCAAAATTGTGACCACGCTGTGACATATTCTCCTTGTATATAGCCATATTATCGCGCAGATAGTCAAAACCAAACTCGTTATTTGTGCCGTATGTGATGTCTGCAGAGTAAGCTTTGATTTTCTCTTCAGGTGTCAAGCCGTGGACGATAAGCCCTACTGAAAGACCGAGATAACGGTATACCTTGCCCATCCACTCACTGTCACGTTTTGCAAGATAATCATTAACGGTTACAATGTGTACGCCTTTTCCGGTAAGCGCATTCAAATATGCAGGTAAGGTTGCGACCATCGTTTTACCTTCACCTGTTTTCATTTCGGCAATTCTGCCTTGATGTAAAACTATACCGCCCATTATCTGAACCGGATAATGTTTCATACCCAGTACACGCCACGCCGCCTCACGCACGGTGGCAAATGCTTCGGGAAGTATTGTATCAAGGTCTGAAAGGATAAGCTTATCCTTTAAAACCTGTGTCATTGATTTAAGTTCTTCCTCACTCATTGCGGAAAACTTATCCTCAAGAGCAATAGTAGCGTCAACAAGCGGTTGTATCCTTTTAAGCTCGCGTTCGGAGTGAGTGCCAAAAAGCTTATCTATCAATCCCATTGATTTCACCTCAAATAGTTATTAAACTATATTGTAACACATAGTTTTTTAAATATCTACTCATATTTTGTTATTTTATAATTAATAAATATATTGAAATTCTTTGATTTTTGTGGTATAGTAACTAATTGGTAAATAATTTTTTGTAATAAATAAAGGAGAAGAACAATGAACTATAACAAAAAGAACATTGAAGACATTGAAGTATCCGGCAAAAGAGTTCTTGCAAGATGTGATTTTAACGTACCGATGAAAGACGGCGTTATCACCAGCGAGAAGAGAATAGTTGCTGCACTGCCCACTATTAAGTATCTTATTGATAACGGTGCAAAACTTATTCTTTGCTCACATATGGGCAAGCCCAAGGGTGAGCCTGAGGATGCAGTTAAGTTTACTCTTGCTCCAGTGGCAAAACGTCTTTCCGAACTTCTCGGTAAACAAGTTGCATTTGCAAAAGATACTATTGGTGAAGATGCAAAAACAAAGGCAGCTGCTCTTAAAGAGGGAGATGTACTCCTTCTCGAAAACACACGTTTTGATAAACGTGAAAAGAAAAACGATCCCGAGTTTGCAAAAGAACTCGCTTCTATGGCTGATATCTTTGTTAATGATGCTTTTGGTGCAGCTCATCGTGCACACGCATCTACAGCAGGCGTTGCTGATTATCTTCCTGCAGTATGCGGTTATCTTATCCAGCAGGAGATCGGTGTAATGGGTAAAGCTCTTGCAGATCCTGCTCGTCCATTCGTTGCTATCCTCGGCGGTGCAAAGGTTTCTGACAAAATCGGTGTTATCAACAACCTTATCGAAAAAGTCGACACACTTATTGTCGGCGGTGGTATGGCTTATACGTTTTATAAATCAAAAGGTTGGACCGTTGGTACATCACTCTGTGAAGAGGATAAACTTGACCTTGCCAGAGAAATGATGGCTAAAGCTGAAGCTAAAGGTGTTAAATTCCTTATTCCTGTAGATAACGAAGTAGGTCTTGAGTTTGACGAGAATACTGAGCATAAGACAGTTTCTGCAGATGCTATTCCGGATGGTTGGATGGGTCTTGATATCGGTCCTAAGTCACGCGAGTTGTTTTCAAACGCAATCAAGGGCGCAGGCACGGTTGTATGGAACGGACCTATGGGCGTTTCTGAGTGGAAGAACTTTGCAGCAGGTACCGAAGCAGTTGCTACTGCTGTTGCTGAAAGCGGTGCAATTTCCATCATTGGCGGCGGTGATTCAGCTGCTGCTATTGAGGTCCCGGGTTTACACACCACAGCATAACTCTTTGTGCCTCTTTCAAAGAAAGCTTACCGTCGCGTAAAAACTCCGCGGTGGTTTTTGCACCTATGGGATATCCTCCGAGTAAGCCCATAATAACTGCAATAAGTCCGTATGAGTTAACCTGAAAAAATGCATCGGAAAATTTCTGCAGATGCTTTGCTGCAAAATCTGTTGCCGAGCTTCCC
>JAZUOQ010000199.1:0-3797 GCA_045604775.1 Eubacteriales bacterium | reverse complement strand
AGTCGGATGCAGGAGACGCCCTTGATGAAGCGACAACAAAAACACCTGCAGAATAGATGATAGCTGCATTAAATTGTACTTTTAATGCAAGTTGAACAATAGCAAAGTATGAGCATTATGCGTAATATTCGTATTGATGAGGATTCTGTAGTGGCTAATTGCAGCCGTCTTATTGATGAATACATTTCACCTTATTTTACATTAGACGGCTTTTGTATGGATGTTGCTTGTCTTAAGGCTTCAAAGTCAAGCGCTATGGGTGCATGGTTTAAATGGAATGATTTTTCTACAAATTGCAAGTTCACTGTTAAAAACAGTTGCTTTTACGGTGAAAAGTCAAATTTATTCTATTTTGAGTCTATGAACAAGAATGATGTTGGTGTTGGTCAGAATATTGAACTTGATTTCCATGACAATCTATTCTATGATACACCTGCAAACCCATTTAATGCGTATGTAAACGGCTTTTCAAAAATTAACTTTAGTGATAACTATATTGTAAGTACCAGCGGTGGTAAAACGAATACTATCATTGGATGGACTAATGCTCATTCAGTAGATTACAGCAATAAGATATCAATGACCGGTAATACTATTATAGGTTATAAATCTTTTGGTTTTGAGTATGGCAACGATGATTCTAAAGTTGATATGACAGGTACATATCTTTGTGATGCGGCTTATAATGAAAATTGGCGCAGCACAACCTCAAAACTTGCGCCTTCCGGCAAAGTCAGATATGATTATTACTGGTTTGATGCATTAAAAACAACCAACTCCAGTCAGGTTCCGGAATTCAATGTAACAAATGCAGTTCTTGATGCTGATAACAGAACTATTATCGCGGATGTTCCGGTAGGTACCAGCACATTTGTTCCCAAGGTTACAAGTGAAAATGCAAACTTTGAATATGAGCTTTATGTTTCAAATCCTTCCTTTTCAAATATATATTCTTTTAAAGAAGAAACCCCCATTGAAAAATGTGTACTGAAGTCATATACCGGTTACTATCTGTTTGTAGCTAAATCTTATGACGGAAATGTAAAGGTTCCATATAAACTAATAGTAAACAAACCCGTTAATAATGAAGTTAAAGTCAATGGTATTAATGTAGTATCACTTGATTCTGATAAATATACCGTAACACAGAATGAACTTTCATTTGATATTGCAGTTGACAGAGAGTGTGAAGAAATACAATTTACACTTGATACAGATGGCAATGTTACAGGCATAGATGAGTATGACGACGAGCTTGAAACAGATGCGTTCGGTCGTTTTACGGTTACAGACCTTGAACCCAACGTTCCTGTGACGCTTACTTTTGAAGTTGAAGGCGACAGCTCGAAAGAAATATATTATGTAACAATTACTCGTAAATTCAGTGATAAATGTGAGCTTATTTCAATTGATGACAGTGTTTCTGTAAATGGCAATAAACTTTCAGCAACCGTTGCTGGTAATGCAACATCATTTGAGTTTGACTTGGATATCTCCTCGGGCGCTATTGCTTTTGTATGGAACAATTCTTCAACTTATGCAATAGATAGTAATGGTAAGATAAAAATTACCGGTCTCAATTCAGGAAACAATACGTATAAACTTGCTATTCGTTCGGAAGACGGTGCCAACACAATAATTTATGATTTTACAGTTATCAAACCAAAGAATACAGAAGCAAAACTTATTTCTGTTGAGAATGCATCTGTTGAAGGCGGCGTTTATACAGCGTATGCAAGGGGCACATTTGAAGTAAAAGCTACAGTTTCAACATCCGCAACATATAAAGTTTATTCTGATCTTGCGTGTACAAAGGCAGTGGCAAAAAATACCGTAAATGTTGGTAATGGTACATCTGTTTATGTTGTTGTTACTGCTGAAGACGGCGTTACAAAATCAAAACCTATCCTTATTAATATTAAGAAAATTGATGAAAGCATTTCCGTAACAGGTGCTACATTTGAAAATGGTACTTATGTTGTTAAACTTGCAGATAATCTTAAGGAAACTACCCTTGGTATTACTGCAAAGAACGTTACATATTCTCTTTATGCAGACAGTTCACTCAGTGTAGCCGCAAATAAAAAACTCGTTCTTGATCAGGGCGTAACATATGTTTATGCAAAGGTGACATTTTCTGATAAAACAACAGAGGTATTTCCTATTAAAGTTGTTTCAAACAGAACTTCTGTAAAATATAATGATGAGTCATCAATTCCGTCATGGGCAAAAACTTATGTTGATGCACTTAATTCACAGGGTCTTGGCATTCTTAAAGGTGATGAGAAAAGCAATTTCAATGCAGAAAACAATATGACCAGATATGAGATTGCTGCAGTTGCTGTAAGAATTCTTGGTATTGATGCTTCTCAATATGCAAATGTATCAGTATCTTATACTGACGGTATTGCTTCATGGGCATCTGATTATGTTAAGGCTGTGACATCTCTTGGCATTATGGGTGGAAGTAAAAATAAAGACGGAAAACTTGTATTTGACGGAAATGGCACGACTACACGTGCTCAGCTTGCAAAAATAATTGTCGAGGTTTCTTTCATAGCAAACGATATATCCAAAACTGTTGATGAATATTATAAAGAAAATAAAACCGTTGTAGATGCTAAATATAATTCTTACAAATTCGCTGACGAAAGTTCTGTTCAAAATTGGGCTAAGAATTATGTGAAAGTTGCGGTTTATGAGGAACTCTTTACCGGTTCACTTGATAATGGAAAGTACAACCTTAACGGTAATAAATCTATTAAGCGTTCAGAAATCGCAGCAGTTGTTGCAAGATATTTTGGAGTTTAATTTAAATCAAATAAATAGTGCAGGATAAGTTCCTGCACTATTTTCTTCATAAATATAAATATATAGAAAAAGTATCTAAAAAAAAATCAAAAAATGTTAAAAAAACACTTGAAATTTACTATTCGCTATGTTATACTATCCTAGCGTGACTGAGTGCGATGATGCGGAAGGTGGCTGCAAGTCAGCCTGCCACGGCTGAAAAGCAGGGAATTTCCGCGGAGTATGTTCGGTTTAAAACCGGGCGGCTCGCAATTGGTAAATAATACACACGCAAACAACCTTGGAACTGCCGGAATTATCCGGTAAGCCGCAACTCGGGTTTTTAGCATCAAAGAGTTCGGTTTTTAAAACCGAAATTTTTTATGCCCGGGTGTGAAACACTCGGCTATGTGTGTAGAAAATTACCACTTGTGTTCTATTAATTAGAGTGGCTGCCAAACCAAAATATTTTTTATTTTAAGGAGGCGTAAAAAGAAATGGCAAAGTCAGAGAAGATCAGAATCAGAATCAAGGGTTACGAGGCTATGCTCGTAGATCAGACTGCACAGAAGATCATCGATACTGCTGAGAGAACAGGCGCTGTGGTTTCGGGTCCTATCCCGCTGCCCACAAAAAAGGAAGTAGTCACCATCCTTCGTGCCGTTCATAAGTATAAGGATTCCAGAGAGCAGTCCGAGAGAAGAACGCATAAGCGTCTTATCGACATTGTAAAGTCAACTGCAAAAACAGCAGATGCCCTTGCAAACCTTGAGCTTCCGGTGTCACTAATATCCTTAAAAAGGCCGGCTACGAGAAAGCTATTGTAATGGCTTCGGTCGGCCATATTATGGAACTACAAAACGGTGGACCTTGCTTTAATTCCGGTATCTATCCGAAAGAAGAATTTAAAATGAACCTTAAAGTTATTCCGGAATTTACGGAAGAAACCATTCCTGTGACGGAAGATACGCTTCCTCCTGTCCGGAAGCAGTACTGGATCGAGGAAG
>JAZUOQ010000198.1:0-4941 GCA_045604775.1 Eubacteriales bacterium | reverse complement strand
TATCAAAGTTCGTCTTTACAGACCTTTCTCTGTTAAGCACCTTCTTGAAGTTATGCCTAAGACTGTTAAAAAAGTTGCAGTTCTTGACAGAACAAAGGAACCCGGTGCATTTGGTGAGCCGCTCTTCCTTGATGTAGTTGCAGCTTTTGCAGGTACAGAGTTTGCAGGTGTTAAGGTTGTTGGTGGTAGATACGGACTTGGTTCTAAGGATACAACTCCCGGAAACATTTGTTCAGTATATGCTCATCTTAATGAAAACGATCCCAGACACAATTTCACGATTGGCATTGTAGATGACGTTACAAATCTTTCTCTTGCAGATACAGAAGATCCTGATACAACTGCAGCAGGTACAGTTTCCTGTAAGTTCTGGGGTCTTGGCTCTGATGGTACTGTCGGTGCTAACAAAAACTCAATCAAAATTATCGGTGACCATACTGACAAATATGTTCAGGCATATTTCGCATATGACTCCAAAAAATCAGGTGGTGTAACCATTTCACATCTCAGATTTGGTGATAACCCCATTAAATCAACATATTTTATCAAAAAGGCAGACTTTGTTGCTTGTCATAATCCTTCATATGTAGGTAAGTATGATATGGTAACTGACGTTAAAAAAGGCGGTTCTTTCCTTCTTAACTGTCCTTGGTCTGTAGAGGAGCTTGATGAAAGACTTCCTAACGATATGAAGAAATATATCGCAGAGAATGATATCAACTTCTACATCATTGATGGTATTGATATCGCAGGTAAGATCGGTCTTGGCGGTAGAATTAATACTATCCTCCAGTCTGCATTCTTCAAGATTGCTAACATTATTCCTGAGGCAGAGGCTGTTCAGTATATGAAAGATGCTGCAACATACTCATACAGCAAAAAGGGTCAGGCAATCGTTGATATGAACCATGCTGCTATCGAGCAGGGTGTTAACGGTGCTGTTAAGGTTAATGTTCCTGAGTCTTGGAAGGGTCTTGATGTTGTCGTTACAAAAGAAACTGTTGAAGCAGACAGAAAAGAACTCAAAGACTACGTTGAAAATATCCTTATCCCTGTTAATAAGCAGGAAGGTGACAAACTCCCCGTATCCGCATTCAACGAATATGTTGACGGTCATATGGTACAGGGCGCTGCTGCTTTTGAGAAGAGAGGCGTTGCTGTTAAAGTTCCTGAGTGGAATGTTGATAAATGTGTACAGTGTAATAAGTGTGCTATTGTTTGTCCTCACGCTGTAATCCGTCCTTTCGTTCTTGACGAAAGTGAAGTTGCTGCTGCTCCTGAAGGTACAGCTACTAAGAAGATGATCGGTAAAGGTCTTGATAAGTACCAGTATACAATGGGCGTATCTGTTCTTGACTGTACAGGCTGTGGCGTATGTATTACAAGCTGTAAAACAGGCGCTATTGAGATGAAATCACTTGATTCACAGCTCGGCAAACAGAAAGTATTCAATCACCTTGTTAATAAGGTATCCGATAAAGAAGATATATTCGATGCTATTAAACTTGAGTCTGTTAAGGGTTCACAGTTCAAACAGCCGCTTCTCGAATACTCCGGTGCTTGTGCAGGCTGTGGTGAAACACCTTATGCTAAACTTATGACTCAGCTCTTTGGTGACAGAGCATACATTTCTAATGCTACAGGTTGTTCTTCAATCTGGGGTGGTAGTGCTCCTGCAACACCTTACACTGTAAATAAGAGAGGCTTCGGTCCTGCTTGGGGTAACTCACTCTTTGAGGATAATGCTGAGCATGGCTATGGTATGTACCTCGGTGCTACTCAGCTTCGCGAAAAGGTAACAGCTCTTATTGATAACCTTTACAAGAATACCAGCGATGAGAACTATAAGGCAGCAGTTGATGCATGGAAGGCTACTTATAATGACAGTAAGGCTAACCGTGCAGACTCTGATAACCTTATCGCAGCTCTTGAAAATATTAACTGTTGTGAAAACGGTAAGGCTCTTGCTGCTGAAATCCTTGACAACAAAGAATATATTGCTAAGAAGTCCGTATGGATACTTGGTGGTGACGGATGGGCTTACGATATCGGTTTTGGCGGTCTTGATCATGTAATTGCTTCAAATGAAGATGTAAATATCCTTGTATTTGATACAGAGGTTTACTCCAATACCGGTGGTCAGGCTTCTAAATCAACTCCTTCTGGTGGTGTTGCTCAGTTTGCAGCAGCAGGTAAGACAACAAAGAAAAAAGACCTCGGTGCTATAGCTCGCTCCTACGGCTATGTATATGTAGCACAGGTATCTATGGGTGCAGATGATGCACAGTGCGTTAAAGCATTTGCAGAAGCTGAAGCATACAATGGTCCTTCCATTATTATCGCTTACGCTCCCTGTATCAACCATGGTATCAAGGGCGGTATGGGCGGCTCAATGATTGAGGCTAAGAAGGCTGTTGAGGCTGGCTATTGGCAGCTTTATCGTTACAATCCTGCTCTTGTTGACGAAGGTAAGAATCCGCTTACACTCGACTCTAAAGAGCCTACTGCAGATTACAAAGAGTTCATTATGAACGAAGTTCGTTACAATTCACTTACTCGCTCATTCCCCGAAAGAGCAGAAGTGTTGTTCGCAGCAGCTGAAAAGGGTGCTAAAGATAAACTCGAAACACTCAAAAAGCTCTCTGAAATGTAATTAACCCTAAAATATATAAAGGCAACAGGTATTTCCTGTTGCCTTTTATCTTTGAGTAGAAACTAATTTTTAAATCGTCCAATTGCTGAACATATAATAAATGCAAGAATATTGATTACAACTATTGTTGATCCTACAGGAGTTTCACCAAGTATGGATATCACTAGTCCCATAAAAGCACATATAACTGATAATACAGCAGAACATATTGTTACAGCTTTATAGTTTTTAAATAGTCGCATTGCTGATAATGCAGGGAAAATAACAAGCGCTGATATTAAGAGCGAGCCGACAAGATTCATTGCCAGCGTAATAATTATTGCTATAAGTATCGCAATTAACAAGTTATAAATTTCTGTACGTATTCCCATCGATTTTGCAAAGTTCTCATCAAAGGTAACACAAAAAATTTTGTTGTACAATAATATATATGCAGATACAATAACTGCTGATAGAATTATACATAACCAAACTTCTGATTTTGACAGTGTTAGTATTGAAGTTGAACCGAATAAAGTTGTACATATATCACCTGAAACATTGGACGAGGTGGAAAACAGACTCATTAACATATATCCTACAGCAAGCGCTCCGACTGATAACAAAGCAATAGACGCATCACCTTTGATTTTAGAATTTTGTCCGGTTCTTAAAAGTAAAATTGCGCTGATTATTGTTGTCGGAAGTACCAATAGCATATTGTTTGAAATACCTACCACTGCTGCCACTGACATTGCACCAAAAGCTACGTGAGATAAGCCGTCTCCGATAAAGGAAAAACGCTTTAAAACCAATGTAACACCAAGCAGTGATGAGCATAGAGAAATAAGAATCCCTACTATTAACGCGTATCTTACAAAATCATACTGAAGGTATATATTCATTTTTTCAATTAATGCTATCATAATATTTTTCCTTTGTACCGAAGAATACTCTTTTGCCAATGTGGAGTATGTGATTTGCATATTTGGTTGCAACCTCAATGTCGTGTGAGATCATTATTATAGTGATACCGTTTTGTTTGTTCAGATCGTATATAATATTATACATATCCTGTGCGGCTTTTGGGTCAAGACTCGATACCGGTTCATCTAATAATAGTAATTTCTGTGTTGCGCATAATGCACGCGCTAATAGTACGCGCTGCTGTTGACCGCCTGATAATTCCCTGTAGCACTTGTTTTTTAAATTGGAGATCTCAAGCTTTTCCATATTTTCACTTGCTATTTTCTTCTCCGCTTTGCTGTAGAATGGGCGAATTTTGCACTTGGATTGACAACCTGATAGTACGATTTCGCTGACAGATGCCGGAAAATCTTTCTGTATAATGTTCTGCTGAGGCAAATAACCAATTTCTGTCGGCTTTACATCATCGTAAATAATATTGCCAAAAGTTGGGGAATGCATACCCAATAATGCTTTCATAAGAGTACTTTTACCTGAACCATTCTCTCCCACAATACACAAATAATCTCCTGAATTTATAGCAAAATTTAAATTTTTAACAATATCTTTTGTTCCGTAACCTAAGGTTAGATTTTTACATATTATTTGCGACATTTTAATATTCCTTTGATTTAAGCTTTGAAAACAAGTATAACAGAAACACAGAGGTTTAGTCAATTATTTATTATCTTAAAAAGCTGTAAAATTTTAATAAAATAATTGATTTATTAAAAACTATTTATTATAATGTTTTCATGAATAAATCACAGGAGGAATTATAATGGATTGTAACAAAAGACCGGAAACAATGGAACGCATCACAACTAAAGCACTTGCCGATAGATTTATTGATGAGCAGGTTAAATTGGTTCGTGATCAAGTTGGGGATAAAAAAGTTTTGTTAGCACTTTCGGGTGGCGTTGACAGCTCTGTGGTTGCCGCTCTTCTTATTAAAGCTATTGGTAAGCAGCTTGTTTGTGTCCATGTTAATCATGGACTTATGCGTAAGGGTGAAAGCGAACAGGTTGTTGATGTATTTGGAAAAGAACTTGATGCCAATCTTATATATATTGATGCAACCGACCGTTTTCTTAATCTCTTGGCAGGTGTGTCTGAACCTGAAAAGAAGCGTAAAATAATTGGTGCTGAATTTATTAATGTATTTGCAGAAGAAGCTTATAAACTAGATGGCATTTCTTTCTTGGCACAGGGCACTATTTATCCCGATATTCTTGAGAGTGATAGAGTAAAAGCTCATCATAATGTCGGTGGCTTGCCCGAAGATCTAGATTTTGAACTTGTTGAGCCTGTTAAATTGCTTTATAAAGATGAAGTTCGTGTAG
>JAZUOQ010000197.1:0-2475 GCA_045604775.1 Eubacteriales bacterium | reverse complement strand
TTGCATAAGCTCTTCAACAAACCGACAACCAAGAAAATAACCTACATCTGAATGTCCGTTATATGAACACCAATCGCCGAAAAAGTCTTGCACACTTTCTTTGTTATCAAGACGACGGAGATATTCTCTTTTTATTTGATTTTCATTTTTATAGCACCAATCAAGCCAACCATCTTTATCTTGATGATAAAAATCATTGTCACCGCAAAGGATATGCTCGCAAACCATAGCAACACCCTCGCAGTAAAGCTGTGCGATCCCTTTTCTGCGTTTTGTGTATTCGGGGATATGCAGATTGCCGTTGAACTTGTGCCATAAATGACCGATTTCGTGCAGAATCAAGGCACGCATATTTGTTTCGTCGCCCCAGTTAAGCTCGATAATTTTTTCTATACCTAACAAAACTGTATTTTTACCGTCAAGAGTAGTTGCCCATCCGGCACCGTTACAAAGTCCAAGATACAGAACAATATTAATGTCAGGTTCTGTGTCAAAAAGCTTTGACAAATTATCATTCAGTGTATCAATAACTGTCTGAAAATTTCTGCTGACAAAATCGATTTTTTCATTGTTCAAAGCATTTTCAAGAACAGGCAGAACATCCTTATTAAAATCATAACTCTTTGCATCATTTTCACATTTTGAGGGAAGCTCCTGTGATATTTCCCTTGCATATTTTCGCCATAAATCAATGCTGAATCCCTCAGCAAAAACTGATTTTATTTTATCACAGGTATTTATAATTTTCATTTTTTCACCTTATTTATATAATCGTCCGCTTCTTTTCTTGATTTAAATATTATTACTTGCTTTTCTGCCTTATATTTTTCAATCAGCTCATATATTCCAGGCAATGATTTTTCCGAAAATTCTTTTATAAACACTTCAAACTCAGGGTCCAACTCTTCTTCAATCCAGGGTAAATCATAACGACCCTTACCCAATCGCTCTGTTGCACCCTGAAGGCAAACCTCTACCGGCAAATCAAAAAGAAATACCGTATCACACTCTTTAAGCCGCATTTCAATTGTTCTGCCATAATTGCCGTCAATTATCCACTCATTTGTTTGAAATATTTCTTGTATCCTTTCATCAAACGCCTCTCTGGGAATATGAGTTTTATCAGGTTTATGCCATATTGCATCAAGATAATATAGTGGTAAAGCGGTACATTCTCGGAGCTTTTCTGCAAAAGTTGTTTTACCTGACCCGGGACAACCTATTACAATTACTTTGTTCATTTTTACCCCTCATTTTATTTACATATATTTCTGCATATAAACTACACTTTGATATGTACCGTCTTTAAGTTTATATACATTCGGTTTTTCGGATACAATTTCAAAACCGAATTTTTCATAAAGTGCTTTCGCTCTTTCGTTGCCTTTTGTAAATTCCAATTCCATAAAATCTATGCCACCACGTTCGGTTGCAGCATTTATAAGTTCTTGGAACATGGCAGAACCTATACCCATATTCCAGTATTTTTTACGAAGTGCGATTCCTACTGATGCTCTGTGACAAGTTTTCATACCGGTCTTGAAAGTAACGTCACATATACCTGCAATTTCACCATTTACTAGGCAAATCAATACAAATGAGTTTTTGGATTCACGAACACCTCTGATCCACTCTGCCTCACCCTCTACACTAACGCTTTCCCACTCTTCTTTATATCTTACGAGGAATTTAGTTTCACCGCTTACAATAGCCATTAAATCAACAAGCTCAGCAGCATCTTCAATTTCAGGAGTTTTCAATATGGCTTCCACGCCATTTTTCAATATAATTTTCTTTTCTTCAAATATCATTTCAATACCTCCTAAGAGTGAGTGAATCTGAACCAAATAAGCCTCAAATGTCCGATTTCACGCACCTTTACAATTTTTTGTCTTACAATACTAAAAACAAAACACGCACCTCCGAAAATACGGAGATGCCTTAATTTACAGAAAGATAAAAACTATATCAATCGCAAACGGACAAAACGGCGCTCCAAGTCATAAGATTAAGATTCATTGTCATTTTGTCCACCTGCCTTTCAATAATTTTTTATGATTATACTATTGTAACCTTAAAATGTCAACTTTAATTAATCCTTAAAACCAAGTCACTCTCAGGATAACAGCAACAAGGATGAATAAAATTAAACTGCATATCTGCAATACGGCGCTTATCTTCGCCCTCAGGAATATATACTTTACCGCTTACAAGTTTACTTCTGCAGAAACCGCATTCACCTGTGTGACACCTTGCAGGAACAACAATACCTGCTCTTTCTAATGCGCAAAGCACTGTTTCATTACTGCTTGCTTTGATAACAGATTCATTACCGCGATTAATAACCGTGATATTGAAATCCTTGGGTTCTTCTTGCTTTTTGCCGGAAGAAAATACTTCAAAACGAATATATTTTCTTTCTTTTTGAAGCTTAGGAAGCTCTGTGTCAAGAAATTTATATAAGCCACCCGGTCC
>JAZUOQ010000196.1:0-2707 GCA_045604775.1 Eubacteriales bacterium | reverse complement strand
AGATGAAATATATTATATTGAAGATTATAACGTTCATTATTTGTTTTTTGTTAATTTGTGGTTGTAGCGGTCGTGACGATGAAGATATTTTAGAACACAACTCAAACTCTTCTACAAATTCGCAGACCTTTACAGACAATGTTTCTCCAGATGATTTCGTACTATTTGAAAGCAATCAAAACTATGAAATTTTTTATAAAAGCAGAGGAATGGACAGATATAAAACCTTGATCTTTAATAATAATAAAGAGTTAGTTGATGTTTTATACACTCATCGTGAACCAAACGTCTTTCAAATTTCGTATGAAACTGAGAAAGCACTTGGTTTTTGGGCCCAGGCGGGATCAGACAAATCTACAAGGTGGGCGGTGTTCTATGATTTAACTAACGGAAACAAATCGGAAGAATTTCAACATTATTTGGATGTGACTGACTCCAAGGTGGTTACCGCAAAAAAAGATCGTGTAATAATACAAGATATATTTGACTCTAATAAATATTACAAGGAAATTACTTCGTTTGCTGAAAACATTGACTTATCTTTGGCAAATGTATTTGATGCTGAATTTATAGCTAATGGAACTAAACTGTTAATCACATACCGTGTCAATACACATGAAAGCAATACAGAGACATTTGATTTGACGAAATAGTATTAGCTCCAATTAGATAAATAAATTTCATTCCTTAAGACACCAACACGCTTCACCTACGTTGTTCGGGTATATCTATGCACTTCTCCTAACCGTAATCCCACCCCAAATAAAAAAACGCACATTTTATAACCGCACCACGGCGAATATTCGCTTCCAAATCGAAAAAATAAGCCCGGCACTTAATTGTGCCGGGCTTCAGACCGCTGACAAAGTCCGTCAGCGGTCGTTTTTTTGAAAAGAAGTGGGAAATATGGTATAATAGAGATAGAAACAAGCAAGGAGAAACAGCATATGATGATTGAAGGAAGAAACAGGCAAATGAAAATGGAGTTCGTGGTAATAGAAGATCTTGTACCGGAAGATCATCTGCTGAGAAAAATAGACGAATACATAGATTTCAGCTTCATCAACGAAATATGCCGTCCGTACTACTGTGCAGACAACGGAAGACCCGCAATAGAGCCTGAGATCATGTTCAAAATGCTGTTCATCGGATACTTGTACGGAATCAGAAGCGAAAGAAGACTCGTTGAAGAAGTAAAGGTAAACATAGCATACCGTTGGTTCCTCGGGTACGGACTTGAAGACAAGATACCCGATGCAAGCGTAATATGGCAGAACCGTCTTCGCCGCTTCAACGGAACAGACGTGGCAAGACAGATCTTTAACGAGATACTTAGACAAGCAATGGAAAATGGACTTGTAGGAGGAAAGATACTGTACAGCGACAGTACTCACTTGAAAGCAAACGCCAACAAGAACAAGTTCATCGAGAAGACAGTGACCGTAGAAAGTCAGTCATATATTGAAGATCTTAACCGTGCGATCAACGAGGATAGAGTAGCTCACGGAAAAAAGCCCCTTAAGTTTGATGAGAGTGCAAAGGAAACGGATGCAGAAGACGATGAAGACTATTTTGACGATGACCACAAAGGCGGAACATCTTCATCAGGAGACGTCCAAACCAAAACAGTAAAATCAAGCACTACCGACCCTGAAAGCGGATATATGCACCGCGATGGCAAGCCCAAGGGATTTTTCTATCTTGACCACAGAACAGTAGACGAAAAGTGCAACATAATTACAGACACCTTCGTAACCCCCGGAAACGTAAACGACGTGAAGCCATATATCGAAAGACTTAAGTATCAGATAGAAACATTCGGATTTGAGGTAAAGACAGTAGGACTTGACGCAGGATACAACACATCGGCAATATGCAAGGAAATATATGACCTCGGTATAAATGCGGCAATGGGAAAAAGGAGAGGATGTCAGCAGAAAGGCAAATTAGGAAAATACAAATTCGCATACATTCCCGAGTGGGACATATACATCTGCCCTGAAAGAAACTATCTTGAGTACGTGACAACAGACAGAAACGGCTACAAGGAATACAAGTGCAAAAATGACAGATGCAAAAATTGTCCGAGACGGGAGGAATGCCTAAGTGAAAAGCAGAAAACAAAAAGTCTTCGCCGTCATGTGTGGGAAGACTTCAAAGATATGGCGTATGAGTATACGCACACGGACTTTGGACGCGCCGTGTACAAGAGAAGAAAAGAAACTATTGAGCGAAGCTTTGCAGATTCAAAAGAACTGCATGGACTTCGCTATTGCCGCTTGCGCGGACTTGCGAAAGCGACCGAGCAGTGCCTGCTCACCGCTGCCGCGCAAAACATGAAGCGGATCGCCTCCATACTCCACAAGGCGGCTTTACCTCTTTTTTCAATATTTGCTCTCTATATGACTCAAACCCGCCATGTTTGGCGGGTTTGTCAGTAGTCTGAGCCAAGTTCTTTTGAACTTGCCTCTTTTTTATGCGTGCGGCCTAATTTCGTTTACTTATCAAAGGTTAGTTATAACCTTATACATATCGTCAAGTATGATCTTCGGGTCAAGTCGCTCCATATAAATGATACGGTGACGGCTGTCGTCGAAACGGTATTCGATATTGTCGGTGAATATGGGAGCAGGGACGATACTGAACTCATACGCCTCAGGCAGGGTCAGTACACAAGGCCCTGCGATATCCCAGATCACGTGAGATT
>JAZUOQ010000195.1:0-5385 GCA_045604775.1 Eubacteriales bacterium | reverse complement strand
GTTATGAGCCGGTTGCTCTAACCAACTGAGCTATTGGTCCTCATTTGATGCTAAATTATTATAGCAAATAGGTTTGAGTTTGTCAATAAATAATTTAAAAATATTATATCTTTTTTGCGACTACTACAAGTCTGCCGTTTTCTGCTGAATATTCACAAGTAGATATTGTAATAAGCTTGTCCCCGTATTGCGCAGTAACACCTGTATCATATAGTGCCCGCTTTTTGCAGTTTTGAATAAATTGGTCAAACTCATTTTCGCTTGCAGCTTTTGTAAATCTGTGATATTTGAACTCATCATCGTCTGTTGTTTTGAAAACTGATACTATTTGGTATACACCGTATCCGTCAAGTGTGTCAAAATTAATATTTTGATGTTCATTATAAAAGTTCTTAGAAAAATATTTTTCAATTGCCGAGAACATAGTTCCGTTTTTCATATTGTGACCATAAATCACTATGTTATCAGATTCACCGATAATACAATCTTCTGCAATGTATGGGGTTCCGTAATAACTATACTCTTTGTCAAAATTACGTCTCAGGTAATAGTCTTTTCTGTCACTGGCCTGCATAATGGGATAATCAATATTAGTCCCATCTATCTTTATCCAGCCTATAAAATCATTGTTTCGTGTATATAAATCTGCATATTTCTCAGCCGCTGTAAGATCGGTTTGCTCAATTTGCTCTGCTTGTTCTGATTTTTTTATTTCGGGTGTTCTGATAAGTTCTGTTATCTGTGAAAATTCTTTTGCGCTCTTATAACCGTCATAATAACTTTTTATAATCATTGAAGCAGAAATTATAAACACTGTAGAAAAAATAATTAATAGTATTCTATAGATAATTTTTTTCATATAATAACACCCATGATAAGCTCTGTTATAAGTACTGCAGAACAGGCTGAAATTGCAACAGTCATAAGTCCTTTTTCAAAATATGATATTATGCAAGCAACGATAAAACCGACTACTGCAGCAAGCACATATGTAGTAGAATAGAAAATAGCAGGTACAGTCATTACTGCAAGAACAGAATATGGTATGTAATGCAGAAATGATAATATAAATTTGTTTTGAATCTGTTTTTTTATAAGTATAAGAGGCAGCAGACGTACAAGATATGTTACACCTGCCATAACAAGCAGATACATCCAAAAATTAACATTCATTGCCTTTTGCCCCCATTTCAACCGGTGCTATTATAGCAAATATAGTACTTGCCGCTACAGCACAAATTATAATGACAAATCCTTGTGGTACCGTATTTAACAAAGGTAGATATTTGAATATACATCCCAGTGCAACGGATAGAATAATACACCAAAAGCATGCACGGCTACTTTTTGCCTGAGGTATAAGTATTGCGATAAACATACCATAAATTGCAACACCAAGTGCAGAAATAATAACAGCAGGAAATATATTACCGGCTGCAGCACCTAAAAGTGTACCCAAACTCCAACCCAAAAATGGCGGGATAATAAGACCGTACATATATGTTCTGCCAACTTTACCTTGTTTGTTCACTGCAACTGCAAACACTTCATCCGTGTTTATAAAAGCAAAAGGGAAACGATCTGAAAACCTTACCGTTTTATCAAATTTTTGTGATAGAGATACCGACATCAGAGAGTAACGCAGATTAATAATAAATTGTGTAATTGCCAATTCAATAAGCGTACCGCCACCTGTTATTATCGGCACACCTGCAAGTTGACCTGCAGATGTTACGTTAGTCATTGAGATAAAAAGCGATTCCAGTACCGACAGTCCGCTTTCTACTGCGAATATACCAAATGCAAAGCCAACTGATAAATAACCGAGGCATATAGGTATTCCATCTGTAAAACCTTTTAAAAAAATTTTTTTGTTTGACATAAAATAATAACTTTCTGATTTTTTTATATGATAACACATATTTTTTTTTATATCAATTGATTTTTATTTATTTGAATGTTACAATTAATAAAAAAATCGGAGGTATAACAATGCTGGAAAGATCTATATTTAAAGAACTGAGATATCTAATAAATTATCCTGAAAATTTTGATAAAAAAAGAACATATCCCGTTATAGTATTTCTTCACGGTGCAGGTACAAGAAGTGAAGATTATGCGGCGCTCGAAAATAATTCGCCATTTAAAAAGATTTCCGAGTATGCTCAAAAAAATGACATGCTGGTAATTGCACCTCATTGTTCAAAGCATAATTGGAATTCATATATGCAGACACTTATAGATTTTATAGAAGATATTAAAACAAAACATTATATTGACTGTAAACGCATATATTTGACAGGTAACAGTATGGGTGGATACGGCACATGGGAACTTGCATGTCAGATGTCTGATACCTTTGCTGCAATTATGCCTGTTTGCGGTGGCGGTATGCATTGGCTCTCTTATCGTGTTCAATACACGCCGATTCTTACTTTTCACGGTCTTATGGATGATGTTGTATTGCCCTATGAAAGTATAAGTATGGTACAGGCAGTGAATAAAAGAGGCGGAAATGCAATACTGAAAACCTATCCTCATCATAAACATAATGTATGGGATGATGTATACGGTGACACGGAAAATCTTGATTGGCTTACTGCTAATATATTAAAAACATCTGAGCAGATTGAGGCTGAATGTAAAGGTGAAATTTATGGCTGATTTCAGGATTGAAAAAGATAGTATGGGTGAAATAAAAGTACCATCCGAAAAATATTGGGGTGCACAAACACAAAGGAGTTTTGAAAACTTCAAAATCGGTACTGAAAAAATGCCCAAACAGTTAATTTATGCAATAACACTTATTAAAAAAGCAGCGGCTTGCTCAAATGCCGTATTAAACCCTGTAAAAATAACAAAAGAAAAAGAGAATATAATATGTACTGTTTGTGATGAAATATTAAGCGGTAAACTTGATGAACATTTTCCGCTTTCAGTGTGGCAGACAGGCAGTGGAACTCAAACTAATATGAATGTAAATGAGGTTATTGCAAACAGGGGTAATGAGATTGCCGGAAAAAAACTATTACATCCAAATGATGATGTTAATTTATCACAGTCATCTAATGATGTTTTTCCTTCGGCAATACATATAAGCGCTCTTTTGCTATGTGAGAATAAGCTTATACCTTCAATAGAATCTCTCATTAATACTTTTACAAAGCTTGAATTAAAAAATCGTAATATACTAAAAATAGGTAGAACACATCTGCAGGATGCAACTCCTGTTTCTTTTGAGCAGGAAATCAGTGGGTGGAGAACATCTCTTGAAAACTCACTTAAAATGATAAAAGCATCACTTGAATATTTGCGTCATCTTGCTCTTGGCGGCACAGCAACAGGTACCGGTGTATGTTCACCGTTAGGTTTTGGCAAAATGGCAGCGGAATTTATAAGCGGCTATACAGGTACATATTTTGTGGAATCTGAAAATAAATTTATGTCACTTGCTTCAAAAAATGCTGTTGTATTTTTTCACGGTGCTCTTAATACATATGCATCTGATCTTTATAAGATAGCAAACGATGTAAGATTACTTGCCAGCGGTCCGCGTTGCGGATTTGGTGAGATCACTATTCCGTCAAATGAACCCGGTAGTTCTATAATGCCCGGAAAAATCAACCCGACACAGTGTGAGGCTGTAACAATGGTCGCACTACAAGTACAAGGTAATAATACGGCAATTGCTTCTGCAGCAGCAGGCGGCAATTTCCAACTTAATGTTTTTATGCCGCTTATTATTAATTGTGTTTTGCAGTCTTTAACGCTTCTTTCTGATGTTACAGATTCATTTAATAAAAAATGTGTAACGGGAATTTCGGCTAATGCAGATAAAATGCGTGACAACTTAGAAAAATCACTTATGCTTGTAACCGCTCTTTCTCCTGTTATCGGTTACGAAAACTCAGCAAAAGTGGCAAAATATGCTTTTGATAATAATATAACTTTAAAGGAAGCCTGTTTAATACTTGATATGTTGGATGAATATACATTTGATAAAACAGTAAAGCCTGAAAATATGATATCACCTGAATAAAATGGAGCACATTTATTGTGCTCCATTTTATTTTCCCAGATGATTTTTGAACTCTCTTGGTGTCATCTTTAAATTCTCTTTAAATATTTTATTGAAAAATTTGATATTTTCATACCCGACTAAATTAGCTATCTCGCTAATTTTATAATCGCTGTTTTCAAGCAGTCTGCAGCTTTGTTCTATACGTATTCTTTTAAGATAGTCAGAAAAACACATATTCATTTCCTGTTTGAATTTTTTTGATAGATGTGATAAAGAGTAATTGTATTGAAGTGCGAGTTGAGATAAGTGTATGTTTTCTTTATAATGCTGTTTTATGTATTCAATAATTTGATTTATGACAAAACTTTCATTAGTCTTATAATCATTTTTTCCTATTTTACGCATTGTAAGAATAAGTATTTCTATAAAAAGACAGCGTATATATTCAAAGTACCCTGAATTTTTTTTGTAATACTCATTTATTATTTTATCGGCAGTTTGCAAAATACTGCCGTCATTGTCATGAAACGCTTTGCCTGTCGGTGAACTGTTAAGAGCTTTATAGCTAAATCGTACAAGGTAAGAATTCACCACTTCTTCAAAACTTTCACAACCTGTAAGTGTGCGTTCGATAAATTCGGGTCGGAACAAAAAATTAATAACTATCAAAGGTTCATCTGATATAGATTTATATTCGTGCATTGTTCCATAATCTACAATAAAATAGTCACCTTTGTTTACTATTTCGCATACGTTTCCAATCTTGTGTTTCATACATCCGCTTTTAACATAAGAAAACTCCAGAAAATTATGTCCGTGCATAGCAGAACTAACAGAATCAGAAACTATAATATGAAATTTATTGTTTTCAAGTTCATTATATATCCTTTTAGATTTCATCACAAAATACCACCCAAAAATTGAAATATAGTACCTTGTTTTATTATAATGTGTGTACTATAATGAAGTCAATAACATCTTGGAGGAAATAACAATGCTGTACAAGAAAAATGATACAAAAACACTTGATTTAAATTTGTTTAAAAATCCCACTTCAGAGTATAGGGCAACGCCGTTTTGGGCATGGAATACTGAACTTGAGAAAGATGTTCTTATGCGTCAGATAGACTCGTTTAAACAAATGGGTTTTGGCGGTTTTCATATGCATCCAAGAAAAGGTCTTGCTACAGAATATCTTGGTAAAGAGTTTATGAAGCTTGTAAAAGATTGCTGTGATAAAGCAAGAAAAGAAGAAATGCTTGCCTGGCTTTATGATGAAGACAGATGGCCATCAGGTGCCGCAGGCGGTTTAGTTACAAAGGATGAGCAATACCGCTCAAGAAGCCTTATTTTAACAACAGACC
>JAZUOQ010000194.1:0-17456 GCA_045604775.1 Eubacteriales bacterium | reverse complement strand
AAGGGAAGTGCGTTCTTGATGTAGGCTGTGGTAGTGGTATTCTTTCACAGGCTGCAGTACTTTTAGGTGCTGACTCTCCTTGTGGGTGTGATATCGACAAGTCGGATCGTAGCCATGTCGTTCTGTGAGGCAAGGAGTTGCAACCTAGAGTTGTCTTCCTAAGACCGCTTGGCCTCCGACTTAAGGGAAGTGCGTTCTTGATGTAGGCTGTGGTAGTGGTATTCTTTCACAGGCTGCAGTACTTTTAGGTGCTGACTCTGCTTGTGGATGTGATATCGACGATGCCGCTGTGATGTGTGCAAGATCCAATGCAAAACTCAATCTTATTGAAGACAAGGTCGCTTATTATAAGGGTGATCTGCTTGAAAATATTACCGGTAAATATGAAGTTGTTGTTGCAAATATAGTTGCTGATATTGTTATGTCCTTAACAAGTGATATAAAAACTGTAATATCTAATAATGGTGTTTTTATTTCATCGGGAATAATATGTGAGCGTGTAAAAGAAGTTTCTGATCATATTACTGATTGTGGTTTTGAAATAATTGAAATCAGAGAAAAGAGAGGTTGGGCGGCGATTTTAGCTCGTCTTATTAAGTAATGCAAAGATTCTTTTTTGATGATGAAAATATAATAGATGATATTTTTGAAGTTGGCGGTGAAAAATACAATCATATTGTTAGATCGCTCAGAATGTCTGTTGGCGAAAAGATTCTTTTTTGTGATGGGAATTATTATGACTATGACTGTGAAATAATTGATATAAATAATGAATGTGTAAAACTTAAAGTAATTAATAAATATTTTAATAAAACAGAATCAAAACTGAAAATAACTGTGTTTCAATGTCTTCCAAAAGGTGATAAAATGGATGATATGGTCAAGCGTTGCGTACAATTTGGTGCATATGAAATCATTCCGGTTTTAAGCAAGCGTTGTGTATCTCGTCCTGATTCAAAATCTATGTCAAAGAAGATAGAGCGACTTAATAAAATAGCGCGTTCATCTGCTATGCAAAGTATGCGCGGTTATATCCCGGTTGTTAAACCCATACTTGATTTTAAAACAGCAATACAAGTTATGAAAGAATATTCTTCTGCATTTATTTGTTATGAAGGTGAAAATACAAATAATATTTTGAGATCAGATATGATTGGTAGTAATGTAGCTTTTCTAGTCGGCCCTGAGGGTGGTTTGGACATAGATGAGGTTAATATAGCATTAAATAGTGGTATTAAATGTGTATCACTGGGCAGGCGTATATTGAGAACAGAGGATGCGGCGGCATTTTTTATTCCTATTATTTTGTCTGTTTCCGGTAATTTATAATAAGTGAGAAAACTATGAATAAGAAAACAAATAAAAATGAAATTATAATAAGCAGAGTAATTATTATGCTGTTTGCATACTTTTTGCTGTCTGTTCTAACGATGATATATATTATTCCGTTTAAAAAGCATTATTTGCTTATAAATAACCATTATAAAATTATTGAGTATTGTGTTATCGGAATTACATTTGCGTTATCTGTATTTACTGTTATGAACTCAATAGTCAATAAAAAACGAAGTGTCGATTTTTCAAATAAATTGATAACTCCATCAATGATGAATTTGGTTGTTGTTCCGGCATTTGTAGCATCTGTTATAATACCTCTCAGTAACAATAGAACTATTATTTATAAATTTGCAATCGTGTTATTTGCTGTTATTTTTGTTGCATACTTTGTTTACAATATTATAAGCAAATCCTTTTGTTATAATGTTGTTATATGCGGAATAAATATAATGATTTTATTGTTACTGGATACATTTTATAGCGGTACAATTACATTTAATGATAAACTTAGCTTGGGTTATAACACGGCACTTATGTTATCAGGATTAGTTTCATTAATTATTATACTGATAAGCTATTTAATAAGTAAAAGAATTTCAACTTTGAAACTTTGGCAGTCGTTGATGTTTTGTATATTTATGCTTTTAAGCTTGATTTGTAGGGTGTTTATTTTTGAATATGTTGTGTTAATTGCTGTTTGCATTCACATAATTGCTTTGCTTATATTATCCTATTTAGAATATAAAAAATAATTTTGTGGTTTACATAAACAATGTTCAAAACTCTGTTCAAAACGTTTAAAACTTAATTTTCAAGGTTTAAAATTGGCTTGATTCCTTAGTTTTTGTGATAAAATGTTTTGTTCAAATAATAATTAGTAATTAATTGGTATTCATATTGTTATAAAATCAAAAAAAATATTGCATTTTAGTTAAATATGTGGTATCATAATTTGTAGACTGAATTGGAAGGTTGTGAATTGATATGTCAATACCTCAGATTATTTTGGGTTCGGTAATTTTGATACTCTGTGTAGTTACTATTGTGTGTATTAGTGTTCAACAGGGTAAAAACAAAGGTCTTGGTGCAATGGCAGGTGGTTCTGATGCTGAAACTTTTTTTGGCAAAAACAAAAGTCGTTCAAGAGACAGCTTGCTTATAAAAATTACTGTTGCTCTTGTAATTGTGCTTGTTTTATGTATACTTGCACTTGACTATATTGCTATCTTAGGTTAATATCAAATAAAAAAATAAACCTCAAATTTGAGGTTTATTTTTTTATTTGATTACAAATTCACCATATTTTACTGATTCATCGGTTAAAAAATTAACATTATATCCGTTTGTTTGTAATAGTGAAATATTGCTTTTAGCATTGCCTTTTGCTATTGAAATAAAGTTTGGGGCAATAAGTATATCGTAGGGCTTATTCTTTTCTATTTTTTTTAAAAGTTTATTATAGAAAACCTTTGAACGAACAAGTTCACCGAAAGCCGGATGAAAAGGACCTGCTATAGAGTTGCTGTCTGAGTGTATACCTATTTTCAGCACTTTTACATTATTATCAATAAACAATTGATAAAGCGTGGCACAAATATCAACTGCATCTTCTGTTTTTAACGGTGAGTATTCACCATTAAAGTACATTTTTGCTAAATATGTACCATCTATTACTACTACCGGATAAATCCGTACTTGCTTACAACCAACATCTATAATTCTTTTTGCAGTATATATGTCTTTTTCAAAAGTATCACCTGGCAGACCGCACATCATTTGCATAGCAAGCTCAAACCCATTTTTTTTAATCATTTCGCAAGATCTTAAAGATTGTTCTGCTGTGTGGCCTCGTTTGGATTTTTCTAAAACGGTATTATCAAGGCTTTGTATTCCGAGTTCAATAGTTTTTACGTTGTATTTTTTTAAAATTGTAAGAATATCTTCGTTGATGCAGTCAGGTCTTGTTGAAATTCTAATACTTTCAAACATACCATTACCAATAAAATTATTTGCCGTTTCGAGATATTCTATCATTAAGTTTTTATCTATTGCAGTAAATGAACCACCAAAAAAAGCTATCTGAGTGTTATTTTTATCATTTTTGTCTGAATGTATAGTTTCATTAAGTAATCTATAAACATCACGGGGAGTGACAACACTGTCACTCCCTGTAATTTTAAATTGATTACAAAATATACAATTGAAAGGGCAGCCCAGATGCGGTATGAATATTGATATATTTGAATGCTTCACAATTATTCTCCCATTAATTCAAGAGCTTTGTGAGCAGCATCCTGCTCTGCTTCTTTTTTATTCTTTCCTGTGCCTGATGCTAAGAGGTTGCTATTAAGATATACATTAACTGTAAATAGCTTATCGTGATCCGGTCCTGTTTCGTTTACAACTGCATACTTAATTATTTCACCTGGGTTTTTTTGTGATATCTCTTGTAGAAGGGTTTTATAATCTCTACCAAGAGTATGTTTTTGTATATCTTCTTTTATAGCATTATTTAAAAAGGGGAGAACAAATTCTTTAGCACTTTCAAAACCACCGTCAAAATATATTGCTGCAATTAATGCTTCAAAAGCATCAGAAAGAATTGACGGACGTTCACGTCCACCGCTTAATTCTTCACCATGACCTAAAAGCAAATATTTACCTAGGTCAATTTTTTGAGCGTATGTATTTAATGCTGATTCGCATACAAGTGAAGAACGAAGCTTTGATAATTCACCCTCAGGTTTATGTAAAAACTTATTATATAAAAGTTCTGCACAAATTAAACCTAGAACTGAATCACCCATAAACTCCAATCGCTCATTACATACAGCTTTTGCATTTTTATGCTCGTTAGCATACGATGAATGGGTAAGTGCGTTTTCAAGTAATTGTATATTATTAAAATTATAATTGATTTTAGATTGGACTTCTTTAAACATAATTATTGTTTATTACTGATGTATTCAAGAAAATCGCCGACTGTTTTAAGGTTTTCAACATCATTGTCATCAATTTCTATTCCAAATTCATCCTCGATATTCATAATTGCTTCTACAAGATCAAGAGAATCAGCACCAAGTTCTTCAATTGTTGTATCTGAAGTTACAGTACTTTCATCAACATCCAGCTGCTCAGCGAGAATTTTTTTAATTGTTTCAAACTTATCCATATTTATCTCCTTTAAGTATAATAAGTTAAGTATAAATTATTTTTGTCAAAAATTCAAGTATTATTCTTTGTTAGCAAGTTGAGTTTCAATTATAGATATCATACCGCTGTTATGAAAATCAATTGCTTGGCGTATAGCATTTTTAAATGCCTTTGCATCGGATGATCCATGAGCTTTTATTACAGGTTTAGAAATACCTAAAAGTGGAGCACCACCGTACTCTTTATAATCAAATTTCTTTTTAAAGGCATTTAAATGTTTAAGTACAAAAATTGCGCCGATCTTAGTGAACAAGCTTTTTTTGAACAAACCTTTTACATTATTAGCCATCATTTTACCAATACCTTCATATGTCTTTAAAGCAATATTACCTGTGAATCCGTCTGTTACAACAACATCACAGCCGCCGAAAGCAATGCTTCTACCCTCAATATTACCAACAAAATTAATGTCATTTGAATTTTTTAGTATCTGATATGCGCTTTGCTGAAGTTCGGTGCCTTTATGTTCTTCAGTTCCATTGTTAAGAAGTCCTACAGATGGATTTTTAATATTATGCATATATGTCATATATGCGGAGCCCATTAATGCAAATTGGTGTAAATACTCAGGTTTGCAAATAACGTTAGCTCCAATATCTGTCAGCATTAAAGGACCGGTTTCTGATGGAAATACTGAGGCCAGAGCTGCACGTTTAACGCCTTTTATTCTTTTTACAATCATAGTTGCGCCAACAAGCACTGCACCGCTATTTCCGGCAGAAACAAATGTATCGCATTTACCGTCTTTTAAAAGGTTAAAGGCAACTGCCATAGAGGAATTCTTTTTTGATTTTACTACGGATGTCGGATCATCTTCCATTGTTAGTTTTTCGGGGGCATTTACAATTTCAAATATTGTAGAGTCTATATTTTCCTGTTTAAGCACATTTTCAATTTCTGACTGATCACCAACAAGGACAATATTTGCACCCAATTCGTCATAAGCAAGCTTACATCCTTTAATGATTTCTAACGGGGCATTATCGCCGCCGTGTGCATCGACTGCTATTTTCATAATTCTATATCCTTTATAAGTTGTTTTCTATTATAATTGAATCTAGTATATTCAGTGCACGGTTTGAAATAGCTTCATACCTGTCAGCTTTTGATTTTATCCTAACATCAAGTGATTCGATAATACCAAAATTTATGTTCATAGGCTGAAAATTACCGCATGATTCTTCACTGATATAATTAGAAAGAGCTCCTGTTGCTGTATATTTTGTAAAGTCAACAGGGGTTTCGCCTTTAATTTGTTTTGCGAGATTTATACCTGCTACCAAACCGGATGATGCTGATTCAACATAACCTTCAACTCCTGTCATTTGTCCTGCAAAAAATAAATCATTTCGTTTTCTTGTAGAGTAATGTTTGGTTAAAACCTGTGGAGAATTAATAAAAGTATTTCGGTGCATAACACCATAGCGTACAAAGTCCGCATTTTCAAGCCCCGGAATAAGAGAAAATACTCTCTTTTGCTCAGGAAATTTCAAATGTGTCTGAAAACCAACTATATTATATAATGTTCCATCAGTATTATCTTTTCTTAGCTGAACAACAGCGTGTGATCTTATACCAGTACGTGAATCTGTAAGACCGACAGGTTTTAAAGGGCCAAATAATAGTGTCTGTGAACCACGCTTTGCCATTACTTCAACAGGCATACAACCTTCAAATACATTATTGTCAAATTCGTGAAGTTCGGCACATTGTGCGTTTATCAGTTCATTATAAAAGATTTCGTACTCATCTTTGTTCATAGGGCAGTTTATATAGTCAGGAGAGCCCTTATCGTATCTTGAGGCAAAAAAAGCAACATCCATATTTATACTATCAAATATTACTATCGGAGCAGCAGCATCAAAAAAATGAAGATGACTTTTACCGAAAAAGTCAGCAATATTTTTTGATAAAATATCGCTTGTAAGTGGACCGGAAGCAATAATAACATTTTTACACTCGGGAATAGATGTTACTTCCTGCTCTATAACATTAATAAATGGATTACTTTTAATTTCTTTTGTAACGTCATCGGAAAATGCTGTTCTGTCAACAGCTAAAGCACCGCCTGCAGCAACTTGATTGCGATCAGCACATCTAATTATTAAAGAATCAAGATGTCGCATCTCTTCTTTAAGAAGACCGACAGCATTTGTAAGTGAGTTAGCTCGAAGTGAATTTGAACAAACTAATTCGGCAAAACCGTTATAACTATGGGCAGGTGTTTTTTTAATTGGCTTCATTTCATATAGGTTAACGTAAATGTTACGTTTAGCCAGCTGATAAGCAGCTTCGCAGCCTGCAAGGCCTGCACCGACAACAGTTGCTTTATACATTTTTAGTATCCTTTTTCGTAGTATTAGTTTTTTTACAATCTGGATTAGAACAGTAAGTTATACGTCTTTTTCCACTTTTTCTATACATAGTGCTGCCGCATATATCACATTTATTCTTTAACGGTTCATCCCAAGTCATAAAGTCGCAATCCGGAAAGTTTTCGCATCCGTAATATATTTTGCCGTTTTTTGATTTTCTTTCAAGTATTTTACCGTTACATTTAGGACATAGAACACCAGTGTCCTTGATTATTGACTTTGTAAATTTGCATTCAGGATACCCGGGGCAAGCCATAAATTTACCGTATCTGCTTGATTTGATAACTAGATTTTTGCCGCAATTTGGACAAATTTCTTCGGTTACTTCCTCGGGAACTTTTATACGTTGTCCTTTTAAATTTTCTTCTGCAGAAGTAAGTGTTCTTTCGAATATTTCATAGAACTCGGAAATAAGGTTTTGCCAAGATATGCTGCCATCTGAAATTTTATCAAGTTCTGATTCCAGATTAGCTGAAAAATCATAGTCGATAATCGAAGAAAAATATTCTTTCATCAATTGAGTGGTGACTTCACCTAAACTTGTTGGTTTTAAAAATTTACCGTCGCGTTCAACATATTCTCTTGCCAGAATAGTTGATATAATCGGCATAAATGTGGAAGGACGACCAATGCCATTTTCATCAAGTGCTTTTGTTAGAGTACCTTCTGTATATCTTGATGGCGGTTGAGTGAAGTATTGTTCTTTATTGATGTTTAAAATTCGCAATTGATCATTTTCTTTGAGATTATAAAGTTTTTTATCAATTGTTTCTTTATCAGCGTCTTGATACGCTGATGTAAAGCCGCTAAACTTAACACATTGGCAATTAGCTTTAAACAAGTGCTTTTGGTTTGTTATATCTACAGTCTGAGTATCATAAATTGCATCACTCATTTGACTTGCGATAAATCTGTTATAAATAAGTTTGTATAGTCTATATTGGTCAGAGGTGACAGAAGATTTGATTATTTCAGGTGTTAAATCTAGATTTGTTGGTCTAATCGCTTCATGTGCGTCTTGAGCGCCTTTTTTTGTTTTATAATATCTACGTTTTGGTGGATAATATTCTTCGCCGTAAGTATTTATAATAAAATTCTTTGCGCTGTTTGCGGCATCATCAGAGATTCTAAGAGAATCTGTTCTCATGTATGTTATTAGTCCGACTAGTCCTACACCTTCTATGTTGACACCTTCATAAAGCTCTTGTGCTGCTTTCATTGCTCTTTTGGTTTGAAAATTATATCTTCTTGATGCTTCTTGTTGAAGTGTAGATGTTGTAAACGGAGGGGGAGGGCTTTTCTTTTTTTGACTGTGTTTGATAGCTGAAACCGTGAATTCACTGGAAATTATGGATTCGTATATTTCATTAGCTTGTGCCTCGCTCGTTATATCCATTGATTTTTTAATAGTGCCGTAGAATTTAGCAGGTATTTTTGCTGTAGAACTTTTTTTACCGAAAACAGCATTAATATTCCAATATTCTGAGGGTACAAACTCTTTAATCTGATTTTCACGATCAACTATCATAGCAGTGGCAACTGATTGTACTCGACCCGCTGATAAGCCTCTTTTAATTTTTTGCCATAGGAAAGGGGAAAGCTTGTATCCAACAATCCTGTCAAGCACACGGCGTGCTTGTTGTGCATCAATCAAATTGTAATCTATATCTCTTGGATTATTAACCGCCTCAATTAAAGCGTTTTTTGTAATTTCATTAAACACGATTCGCTTGGAATTTTGTTCTGTTAATCCCAATAGTTCAAATAAATGCCAAGAAATTGCTTCTCCTTCACGGTCCGGGTCAGTTGCGAGATAAACCATATCTGCAGACTTGACTTCTTTTTTTAGCGACTTGATAAGCTCGCTTTTTCCTCGAATAGGAATGTATTTTGGTTTAAAATTGTTTTCTATATCTAATCCGAATGTGCTTTTGGGTAAATCTCTTACATGACCTTTTGAGGATACAACCTTAAAATTTTTACCAAGATATTTTTCAATTGTTTTTGCTTTAGCAGGTGATTCAACTATAAGTAAATTTGTCATTTATAACCTCTGTTAAATAATTATTTTATATTTACCGCCGGGAAGTGATTTTATCACTCCCTTGGCTTCGAGTACACTAAGTATTGCAGAAATTTCAGGTACTGGTAACGTAGTTTTATTGATCAGATAATCAAAAGTGATTTCTTTATCACTAAAATAACTGAATACTACATTTTCGTTTGGTGTAAGAGATTCTGAAACCGATCTTTTGTATTCTTCAATCTCTATAAAAGTTTCAATTTTATCTTGTGTCTTGTATAAGGTTCGTTCGTCAAAGCGTATATCCTGTTTGATTTTTCCATCTAGTTCAGGTAAATAATAATCAATGATATCTTTATAACTGAATACTGGTATAGCACCATCCTTAATCAATTGATTTGAACCTTCTGATACTATTATGTCTATATTGGCAGGAATAGCAAATACATCCTTACCTTGTTCTAAAGCATGATTTGCAGTTATTAAAGCTCCGCTTTTATGTGGAGCTTGTGTTATAAGCGTTCCTAGTGATAGCGCACTTAAAAGTCGGTTTCGTTCATGGTACGAATATTTATGTGTTTGTGTGTTTGGTAGGTGTTCTGATAGTATTACACCGTTTATTCTGTAATCATCAATATTATTTCTAATTTTAACATTAAGTGACAATAGACCGCTTGGTGCTATCGCAATCACGCTTCCATCAGCTTTTAATGCGCCTTTGGTTGCATAACTGTCAATGCCATCTGCTATGCCCGTAACTATAGAAATTCCACTCATAGCTAAAGCATTACTGAAAGAGAGTGTACACATTTCGCCGTAAGCTGTACATTTACGGGTGCCGACGATTGTTATGGAGGGTTTGGAAAATGCTTTTTCATAATTTCCAAAATAGAACAGCACACACGGTGGAAAGTTTATTTCTTTTAGTGAGTTAGGATATTTTTCGTCGTCAATAGTAATTATGCCGATAGCACTGGCATTACAACGAGAATAAATAGTTTTTGCAGTTTCTGTAGATTTATCACATAGTCTTACTTTTAATTCATCGGACAAAAAATTACAGTCCGATAGATCATTTTTTGTAAGATTGTATATATCGGTAATTGAGCCATATTTTTTATACATATTAGCAGTTTTGACTGTATCATCATATAAAGCATTTTTTAGCCAAAGCCAAAGTATTATATTGTTATTCATTATTTTGCCTCATATTTTCCCATAAAATTATTGATGCGGCAACTGCTGCGTTGAGAGATTCATTTTCACCAGACATAGGAATATACATTCCAAAATCGCATATATCCTGTACCTGATTTGATATACCGTTGCCTTCATTACCTATGATTATTATTTTTTTAGGTGTATCTTTAAGCTTATCAACAGTTTGATAATTTTTGTTAAGGCCTGTACCTATAATAGTATAATTCTTTTTGTTATGTTTTATAAAGTCAGTTAATGACACATTTAAAAGATTTAAACGCAACGCGCTGCCCATTGAACAGCGTAAAACTTTATGTGAATAACAATCGCAACAGCCGGTGCCTAAAAGAATTGTTCTTATACCGAATGCTTCGGCGGAACGGAAGATCGCGCCCATATTTGTAGGATCCTGTATTGCATCCAATGCAAGCAGTGTGTTTTCATTTTGTAAAATATGTTCAAATGAACGTTCTTTTGCAACTGTTATCACAGGAGGAGGTGAAGACATAACGGACATTTTTTTCATTACTGAATCAGAAACGATATAGATAATATCATAACTCAATTCTGGTGGCAAGTCTGATATATTTGTATGCTCTTTTATAAAGCAATAGACTGGCTCAAAACCGCATTTTATAAGTTCGTGAGTAAGCTTCATTCCTTCTGCCACTATCAGTCCGGCTTCTTTTCTGTTTGAAGTGTTTTTTAAACGCGCAACTTCTTTTATTTTAATGTTTTGTGTGCTTATTATTGTCTCCATAGTACCTCTGTATATTTTTTCTAAAGCATACATATTATAATATATTTTTTTTAAATTACAAGACCTTTTTATTATTTCGGTTTTGTAGTGATATTTTTTGACTGGGTTTAATATAAATTAGCAAAAGATCAAATGTTAAGATGGAGATGACTATGGAAAATATTATTAAAACAAATATTAACGTATTTAAAACTTGTGCAGAGACATATGTAGAAGAAAAATTAGACCACGATATAGTAATTCCTGATTATTCACCTTCTGCTTCTAAAATTCTTCAATGCGAAATAAAGCCTGCGGTTACCTCAAAGTACATTGATAATGATAGATTAACTATTGAGGGAATATCTAACATTACCGTTGTATATTGTGATGAAATAAACGGACTTATAAAATCAATCACAGATACTGTGCCTTTTACCAGTTCGATAAAACTACAACGACAATTGTCCGAAAATAAGATAGTGATAAAACTTAGAATGAGTAATGTATTTTGCAGATTTGTCAACTCTAAGAGGATAAGTGTAAAAGCTTTATTAGGAATGGCAGTTAAAGTTTCCGGTAATGAATTGATTGAAACTGTATCCGAGATAAGTGACAGTGATATAGAATTTATGTCAGATGTGGTTGATGAGGTTGTATATATAAATAATGGATATAATGATATTCATTTAAGTTGTGATATAACACCGGAACACGCACCGCTAGATATAATTAGTGCTTATGCAGATGCTGAAATTAAAGATATAAAAGCTATAAACAATAAAGTAATTGTGAAAGGCGAAGCAGTAGTTAAATGCATTTATACTTATGGTGAAATGGTGTCTGATATAGAAACGTCATTAGGAAACATTCAGTTTACCGAAATAATAGAGGCAGAAGGCGCACAAGAGACATCTAAAGTCAATGCAGAATGTATTGTCAAAAACGTGAGATGTATTGTGGACGGTGACACAATATCAGCTGAAACTGATATTGGTGTAAATGCTTCTGTATATGATGTGGCAAAATATAAAATTATTAGAGATTTATACTCCAAAAAGCATAATATTAAAATTCAGACAAAGGATATTGTGATTGAATCACTTGATGATATATTGGAGATAAACAGTAGAGTCAAAAACTGCATTGATTTTGATTTAACTGACGCGCGGATAGTAAATATTATTTCTCATCCAATTGTTAAGAATATGAATTATGCACAGGGTAAAATACTTATAGATGGAGATGTAAATGTAAGTGTTTATGCTTATAACGATACAGAATATAAAATAATTGACAAATCATTTCCGTTTACTGCGGAAAAGGAGATAGATCTGAACTCAAAATCTTTAAGATGCGAAGCTAGTGTAAGTACAAAATCAATTGATTATACTATATCTGATAATAGACTAAATGTAGAAACAGATTTAGAATTTATTATAGTGACATTTGATAAAAATGACTACTGTATTGTTGATGATTTTGAAGTGGATTATGATGATGAATTAACTACACTCAATTCCAAGGTGATTATTTATTATGCTGAAAAAGGTGAAGCCTTGTGGGATATAGCAAAAAAGTTTCATACATCGGTAAAAACTTTGAAACGTGATAATGAACTGACTGAAATGTTTATAAATGATAACAAGATGCTTCTTGTTTCAAAAGCATAAGACTTGACTTTATTTTTTGGGGTATGTATAATTGTCATATAAAATATTGGGGTTTTATTATGACAATAAAAAGAGTTGCATTGATTATGATAATGGCTGTCATGATTTTAAATCTTTCAGCCTGTAATACAATTACTTCAGAAAATGAAAAAATAAATATAGTATGTTCTGTTTTTCCATTATATGATTGGGTTAACATTATAACTGCTGGTTGTGATGCAGTAGTTAACGAACTGATTTTAAAAGATGGTACAGATTTTCATAATTTCCAGCCGTCAGCGAAGGATATAATTAATATCACATCTTCTAATGTTATGATATGTATTGGCGGTGAGTCGGAACTTTGGCTTGATGAACTCAATTATGATGGTATTAAAGTTAGTTTAATTGAAAGTGATCAACATAATGAAGAGCATCATAATGAAGAGCATCATAATCATACTGTAGATGAACATATCTGGCTCTCACTGAAAAATGCAATCGAGGCTTGTAGATCAATCACGAATGTACTTTGCAATGTAGATTCAACAAATGCAGAGCTTTATACAACTAATTGTGAAAAGTATATTTCTCAATTGAAAGAATTGGATGAGCGTTATAATTCAACTGTAAACTCAGCTTCTTTAAACAAAGTAGTCGTACCTGACAGAAATCCTTTTGCATATTTAGCCGAAGATTACAATTTAGAATGTTATGCAGCTTTTTCGGGTTGTTATGCTGAAGCCGAGGCAAGTTTTGAAACTATTATCTCTCTTGCAAACAAACTAAATGAACATAAAAATAAATATGTGATTGTAACCGAAACTTCTGATAATTCATTAGCTAATGCTGTCATTGAAGCATCGCAAACCAGAACTCAACAGATACTTGTTTTTAATACATTGCAGTCAGTAACAAAAGAGGAAATAAACTCTGGAATGACCTACTATAAAGTTATGGAAAATAATTTGGAAGTTTTAAATCGAGCACTTAATAATTTGTAAAAATGTGTTGACAAACCAAGTTCTGTGTGCTAACATAAACCCATAAACCGATGATTAAGAATAGTAGTTGTTATATAAACTTTAAGAGAGTTGCAGGTGGTGTGATTGCAACAGTGGAATAACAGTGAATGGACTTATGAGGGCGGTCGAAAACCATTGGTGAGTAGTAACCGACGTAATCGCACGCGTTAGTTTGCGGGGCGTATGATAGTACGCATAAGCGGATGTGTTTAGCATCAAATTGGGTGGCACCGCGGATATTAGTTTATTCGTCCCAAGCGTTTTATACGCTTGGGATTTTTTTATTTTTAAGAGAGGTATTTTTTATGAAAAGAACATTGTCTTTGATCGCTTGTGCTATGGTTGTAATGTTTATTTGTGCTTTGTTTGGCTGTTGTGCAGATTCATCGTTGCCTGTTATTGGAATTGCTCAGTATGCTGAGCATGGATCGCTTGATAACTGCAGAGAAGGTTTTATTACCGGTCTTGAGCAAGCTGGGCTTGTACAAGGTGTTGATTTTGAACTTGATTATCAGAACGCAGGTGCTGATGATTCCATCAATCAGCAAATTGCTCAAAATTTTGCTTCTAAAAATGTTGATCTTGTGTGTGCAATAGCAACTCCTTCTGCGGTATTATGTTATTCGCAGGCAGAGGAAAAGAACATTCCTGTTGTATTTACTGCAGTCACTGATGTTGAAAGTGCAGGTCTTTCTTCAGGAAATGTTACCGGCACGTCTGATAAATTACCTGTTACTGCACAACTTGAACTTATAAGAAAAATACAGCCCGATGCAAAAACTATTGGCATTATTTATACAACTAGTGAGCCTAACTCCGTATCCGCTATCGCTGAATATAAATCAAACGCTGATAAATATGGATTCACTATTGAAGAAATAGGTGTTACATCGCAAGCTGAGGTTACACAGGCTACAGACACATTAATTAATAAAGGCGTTGATTGTTTTTCCAACTTAACTGATAACAACGTTGTAAGCGTGCTGGGTTCTGTTCTGGAAAAAACCAATGATGCCAAGATTCCCGTTTATGGCTCTGAAGTTGAACAAGTGACATTAGGTTGCGTTGCTTCGGCAGGTATAAACTATTTTGATCTTGGTAAACAGACCGGTGAGATTGCAGCTAAGATTTTTAAAGGTGAGGCACAAGCCTCTGATATTCCGTATGTAAGTATAAGTGAATATGATTATTATATTAATTCTGTTACTGCAAAAGAATTGGGAATTACGTTCAGTGACGAGATTATCAATATGTCAATCGAAAGTACTAAATAATTGGTGGAATTATGTTAGAATTGTTTATTAATACGGTCACAGAAGGCTTGATATATGCAATACTTGTGTGCGGAATATATATTACGTACAGGATACTTGATTTTCCCGATCTTACAGTTGACGGTAGCTTTCCGCTTGGAGCAGCGATAACTGCAGTTATGATATCCAATGGAGTAAATCCGCTTTTGACACTGCCTGTATCTGTTTTTATGGGTTCATTGGCTGGTTTGGTTACTGGCATAATTCACGTGAAATTCAAAGTTCGTGATCTTTTGGCTGGTATAATTACGAATACAGCGTTGTTTTCTATAAATTTGCAAATTGCCGGTGCTAACTTATCGCTTTTAGGTATGGATACGATTTTTACTAAAGCACCACTTGGAATGATTTCACTTACATATAAAAAATTTATAGTTGCTTTAGTTATTACACTCATCATTAAACTAGTGCTTGATTTCTATTTTAAAACAAAAAATGGGTTACTTTTGCGCGCAGTAGGCGATAATGAAAGTTTTGTAACAACTTTGGCAAAAGATTCGGGCAGATGTAAGATCTTAGGACTTGTTATTGCTAATGCGCTTGTTTCATTGTCTGGTTGCATTGTTTGTCAGCAACAACGTGCTTTCAGCAGCACTATGGGTACAGGACAGATGGTGTTTGGACTTGCGGCAGTACTTATAGGTATAACAATTTTTAAAAAGTTAAGTTTTGTGAAAGGTACCACTTGTGCGATCATAGGCAGTGTTGTCTACAAAATATGTGTACAGATTGCTATCCAACTTGGATTGGAGGCTAACCTTTTAAAGCTTGTGACAGCTGTGCTGTTTTTTGCAATTTTAGTTATTGGAAATTATCAAAAAAAGGCGGGAAAACATGCTTGAATTACAAAATTTGACGAAAATATATAATCCGGGTGAAATAACTGAAACCAGTTTGTTTGAAAATTTCAACTTAACAGTAAATGATGGTGAGTTTATTTCAATAGTCGGCTCTAATGGTAGCGGCAAAACTTCTTTATTAAATTTAATATGTGGTTCAATAGAAGCTGATTCAGGTAAAATTTTAATGGATGGCAAGGAATTTTCAAATATTCCTGAATATAAACGGTATGCTTCTATAGGTAGGGTATATCAGAATCCGTCAATGGGTAGTTGTTCTGACCTATCTATAACTGAGAATATGTCATTGGCAGATAATAAAGGGAATAAATTTGGCTTAAAATTCGGTGTTAACCGTAAACGTGTTGAACACTACCGTCAACTATTGTCAACATTAGGTCTTGGTCTGGAAGATAAAATGGATGTAAAGGTTGGGTCATTATCAGGTGGTCAGCGTCAGGCTATGTCTCTTCTTATGGCTACAATGACCCCTATAAAATTTCTTATTTTGGATGAGCATACTGCTGCACTTGACCCAAAGACTGCTGAGACGATTATGATTTTAACAGATAAAATCATTCGAGAAAAAGAACTTACAGCTATGATGGTTACACATAATCTTAGATATGCTGTTGAATATGGAAATAGGATGTTAATGTTCCATAAGGGTCAGATAGTATTTGAAGCAGATGCAAAAGAAAAAAATCAAACAAGTGTTGATGATTTATTAAAATTATTCAATGATATTAGTATAGAATGTGGAAATTGAATAAATTATGTATATTTATGTATATAATTTGTATTTTAACTATTGACAAATTATTATTATTGTTTTAAACTTAAATGAACAAATTTATTTTGTTGAATTTATTTACAGAAAGAGGAACAAACAATGAAAAAAATTGCAAGAATTGCTAGTATTATCTTGATGATAGCTATGCTGTTATGCCTTGCATCCTGTGGTGCTACCGGTTATACTGCAAATAATACCGAATATGTAATCGGTGTTTCCGGCCCTCTCACAGGCGCTGCTGCTGTTTATGGCGTTGCTGTTCAGAATTCTGCTCAGATGGCAGTTGATGAAATCAATGCAGCAGGTGGACTTAACGGTGTAAACTTTAAGTTTATAGCTACTGATGATACTCATGATCCAACAAAGGTTTCTACTAACTATTCATCAATGCTTGAGCAGGGTATGCAAGTTTCACTTGGTACTGTTACAACACAACCAGGACTTGAATTTACAAATCTGTCAGCAGAGGACAATGTATTCTTTATTACACCTTCTGCTTCAGGTGATGATATTCCAAAGAATGACAATGGTTTCCAAATGTGTTTTGCTGATGGTAACCAGGGTGGAGTAGCAGCTGACTATGTAAATGAAAACTTTAGTGGACAGACAATCGGCGTGTTCTACAAATCAGATGATCCGTACTCAAATGGTATCTTCAAACAATTCAAAGATAACCTTGATGCTTCTATTAAAACAGTAGAAACTGTATTTACGGATGCAAACGCAACAGATTTCTCAACACAGATTAGTACACTTAAAGATTGTAAATTTATCTTTATGCCAATTTACTATACACCAGCGTCAATCTTTATGACACAGGCAAAAGACCAGATTGCAACAGACGCAATTTACTACGGTTGTGATGGATTTGACGGTATTGAATCTGCAGATGGATTTGACATTACAACAATTCCTCAGGAAATCACAATGTTGTCACACTTTAACT
>JAZUOQ010000193.1:0-6490 GCA_045604775.1 Eubacteriales bacterium | reverse complement strand
ACTCCCCTGTTTCGATTGGTATTAATATGGGGTGTCCCGCTCCTAAAATTTTTCAAAACGGTGATGGTTGCGCACTTATGGATAATTTAGATAAGGCTTATTCTGTAATTACTTCTGCAAAACAGAACACCAATATTCCTGTTAGTGTTAAATTCCGAAGCGGCATTTCAGACAAAAGGATCAATGCAATAGAGTTTGCAAAAATGTGTGAACAAGCAGGTGCAGATTATATTACCGTACACGGAAGAACAAGAGAGCAATTTTACAGTGGAAAATCAAATAACAACATTATAAGAGATGTTGTAAAATCTATAAGTATACCTGTAATAGCAAATGGTGATATTATTGACGGTGAAAGCGCAAAATATGTACTTGAATATACAGGTGCTGCATGCATTATGGTTGGACGTGCAGCAACAGGTAATCCATTAATTTTTAACGAAATTAAAAGTTATCTTGGACTTGTAGATAAAATAAATATTTTACCATACGAAAAATTTGATATCGCTTTAGAGCATCTTTCAAATACTATCAATGACAAAGGTGAGACTGTAGCCGTAAAAGAATTCAGAAAACATATGATATGGTACCTTAAAGGTTCTAAAAATGCATCTAAGTTAAAACAATTAAGTTGTAAAGTTGAAACATACTCTGATTGTAAAAATATTTTTGAATTGGCAAAAAAAGAATTTTAGAATACATAATCTATTCTGTTTACATACTAAAGTTAAGTGAGGTATTTAAATGGAAGATAACAAAAATAACACAGAGTTAAATGAAAGTATTAAAGATTTTGGGACAATCAAGTCAAGAAGAGGCATTGAAATAATTACTATAATTGGACAAATTGAGGGGCATTATGCTTTAAACGATCAAGGAAAAACAACAAAGTATGAGCACCTTTTACCCTTACTTGCAAATATGGAGGAAAACGAAGATGTTCACGGCATACTTATACTGCTAAACACTGTCGGTGGCGATGTTGAAGCAGGACTTGCCATAGCCGAAATGATTGCATCAATGAGCAAACCAAAAGTATCGATAGTATTAGGCGGTGGACACTCAATAGGTGTGCCGCTGGCAGTTGCAAGCGATGTATCTTTTATAGTCCCTAGTGCCACAATGACAATCCATCCGGTCAGAACAAACGGTCTTATAATAGGTGTGCCGCAAAGTTTTAACAACTTTGAAAAGATGCAATCAAGAATAACAGAGTTTATTATTAATCATTCAAATATTAGCAAAGAAAGATTTAATAAGCTATTAACTAATGTCGGAGAACTGGTAACAGATGTAGGTACAACACTTGATGGGAAACAAGCAGTTAAAATTGGTTTAATAGACAAAATCGGTGGTCTGTCAGATGCGCTGTGCGAACTCAAAACAATGTGTAAAAACAGGAGAAACAAATGATAATAAGTCTAAACAGTATAACTAAATATTACGGTTCAGATCAAGTATTAAAAAACATAACAGGTATCATTCACTCTGACTCAAGAATTGGAATCATCGGTGCTAACGGTGCCGGTAAAACCACACTACTAAACATTTTAACAGGTTCGCTTGAATACGACAGCGGAACAATTTATATCAATCCATCTGTAAAGTTAGGTTACTTGACACAAAATAGTTTTGTCGAAAGTGAAAAAACTGTTTATGATGAAATGAGATCAGTTTTTTCTAAGGAATTAGAAGTTCTTGACAGATTAAATAATTTTGTTTTTGAATATGAAAACTCCAAGTACGAATATGAAAAACTTTTATCTTACGTAAATTCAAAAGATGTGTACAATATAGAAGTAAAAATCAATCACGTATTAAATGGTTTGGGGTTTAGTGAAAGCCAAAAACATAAAAAAATTTGTGAATTCAGCGGTGGAGAAAAGACAAGACTTGCTCTGGCAAAACTACTACTTACCGATGCAAATGTACTGTTATTGGATGAACCCACAAACCATCTTGATTTTAACACTTGCGCTTGGCTTGAAAATTATCTAAAAGAATTTAAAGGTGCTGTTATAAGCGTTACACATGACCGATATTATCTGGATAAAGTATGTAACTGTATTTGGGAAATAGAATGTGGTGAGCTCAATGAGTTCAATAACAATTATTCAGGTTATAAGCTTGAAAAAATTAAAAGACTTGAGGAACATAAAAAAAATTATCTGGCTCAAATTGAAAAACAAGAAAAGTTAAAAGATTATGTAGCTCGAAATATTGTAAGAGCATCGACCTCTGCTATGGCAAAAAGTCGTCAAAAAGAACTGGATAAAATGGAAGTACCTGAACGTCCTAAACAATATAATAAACAAATACATATAAACTTTAATAAATCAAAAAAGAGTTGGTTTGATGTTTTAAAATTAATAAATCTCAATTTATTTATAAACGATAGACAATTGTTTAAAAACCTTAACATCGACATCAAATCAGGGGAACGTGTTGCTTTTATCGGTGATAACGGTGCAGGTAAAACCACACTTTTCAAAGCATTGCAAGGTTTACATAAAAACTATAACGGCAAGATAAGGTGGGGCAAAGAAATTGATATAGGTGTATATGAGCAAAGCCATATATATAATGATCCATTTAAAACAATATTCGAAGAATTTCATGATCATTTCCCTTCTTATACACAACTGCAAGTTCGTTCAGCACTTGCAAGTATATTATTTTCCGAAGATGATGTTTACAAGCAAGTAAAAGATATTTCAGGTGGTGAATCTGCAAGGCTACAGCTAGCAATATTATCACATTCATACAATAACACACTGCTTCTCGATGAACCCACAAATCATCTGGATATGATGAGCAAAGAAAAACTCGAGGAAGCATTAGTTAAATTTGACGGGACAGAATTAATTATTTCACATGACAGGTATTTGCTAAATACTATTCCTGATAAAATAGTATATTTATCAGAAAATGATGTAATAATATTCGAAGGCAAATTCGATGATTTGCTAAAGCATCTCGATATCCTTGAAAAAAACACCATAAAGGAATCATCTAAGAAAACAAACGAAAACAAAAATTCTGTTGGTTTTACCTCAAAACAAGAAAGACGAGAAGCAGCTGAAAAGCGTAATAAAATTTCAAGTATAGAAAAACAAATTGATAGGCTGGAAGAGGAAATATCCGAACTAGAAAATATGATATCCGTAAATTCCACCAACTATGAGATGTTAAGCAAGACTTGTGATAAACTCGACATTAAAAAGTCAGAGCTTGACGAATTGACAGAGTTATGGTTATCACTCACAGAGGAATAAAATGAACACATTTACAGATTTACTGATAGACATAGATGGTACAATAATAGATACAAAAGAAGTAGAACGGTATGCACTAAAAAAGTTATTTTCTAAATACGCTCTTTATTATGATGAAGATATTTTAACCAAATACTCAACAATAAACGAAAAATTGTGGTTAGAATTTGAAAAAGGCAAAATAGAAAAGAACAAGCTTCGCATAAAACGCTTTGAACTTTTATTCAATCATATGGATATTAAAGCTGACGTACAGTCATTTGCGAACGAGTATTTTGAAATATATTCAAAAACAGTTATACCGTTTACAAACGCGGTAGATACTATTATTGACTTACATAATAAATATAATTTACACATTATATCTAACGGGTCAACTGATGTTCAGTATTATAAACTTAATAAACTTAATATTACACAATACTTTAAGAATATATTTCTATCAGAAGAAATTGGATATGCCAAGCCAAATAAACTCTTTTTTCAAAAAGTTTATGATACACTAAAACAAAAAAACAAAAATAAAATTCTTGTCATAGGCGACAGTATAAGTGCAGACATTACCGGTGGAAAAGACTTTGGTTTTAAAACTTGTTATGTTGGAAATAATATATCAAGCGCAGAATTCAGTATAAAAACTTTAACAGATATCAAAAAAATACTAATTAAGGATGAAAACAATGAAATATGATCTGGCAATTTTTGATTTAGACGGCACAATATTAGATACAATACAAGACTTAACAAATGCAGTAAACCATACACTCGAATTATTTGAAATGCCCATAAGAACTACAGATGAAATAGCAAGCTTTTTAGGTAACGGATCAAAACATTTAATAAAAGAAAGTGCACCTACAGGGGTTAATAATGAAATATTAACCAAACTACATAATGAATATTCAATATATTACAAAGAACATTGCTCAATAAAAACAGCGCCATATATCGGAATAATTGAAGTTTTGAAAAAATTACGTGCCGCCAATATTAAAACGGCTGTTATTTCAAACAAACCCGATTACGGTGTACAGATTTTATGTAAAGAACATTTTGATGGTTTATTTGATATAGTACTAGGTGAAAAGACAAATATTCCCAAAAAGCCTTCCCCCGAGTCTGTTAACCTTGTAGTAAAAGAACTAAATTCAACAAATGATAAAACTATTTATATCGGCGATTCAGAGGTGGATATTCAAACAGCAAAAAATGCCGGTACATCTTGCATAAGTGTAACATGGGGATTCAGAAACGAAAGTTTTTTATTAGAAAACGGCGCAAAATTAATTGCACGTAAACCAATGGATATATTAAATATTATAATACAAAAGGATAAACACAATTAGTGTTTATCCTTTTGTATTATACCGATTATCTGTCCGGACATTATAACAGATAAAAGAGAATATAGAAGCCTTTTAAAATCAATATAGGTTGAACATAGTATTAAAACTATAATATCACTTAATAAATATGGTATTCGTATATCACATTTGAATACAGTTGATAAACTCATAGCAAGTGCATCGTCACCGCTTGGGGCGCCGCCGGATCTTATACATAAACCAACACCGACACCAACAAATATCGCGCCGAGAACAGATGCAACAAATGGCACAACCTTTAATGCAGGCCAAATCGGATCAAATAAATCAAAAAATGAATATGACAATGAAAAAGACAATACAGAGACAATAGAATAAAATACAAATTCACGCCCAAGATGCTTGAAACCGATGATATAACAAATTAAGTTAAGAATAACACTTGATAACGATGGAGAAATATTAAACCAATGATTCAAAAACAATGTTAAACCAAGTGTACCGCCCTCAGTAACATTTGAAAATGCGTGAATATTGCAAAGACCAAATGCAAGTATTGCACCACCAATTATATTTATAATAGTTTTTTTAGGATTTAAATACATATGACACCTTTAAAAAACTGCACCTCTAAAGAGGCGCAGTTTTTTTGTAATTTATCCGCCGAGATATGCCTTTTTAACCTCAGGACTTGAAGCAAGTTCATCGCCCGTGCCGGAAAGAACAATACTTCCTGTTTCTAGTACATAAGCGCGATCTGAAATAGCAAGTGATTTGCCGGCATTTTGTTCAACCAAAAGGATAGTAGTTCCATCATTATTAATGTCTTTAATAATTTCAAAAACTTGATCTACTAAAATAGGAGAAAGACCCATAGACGGCTCATCAAGCATAAGTAGTTTAGGATGACTCATAAGAGCACGACCCATTGCAAGCATCTGTTGCTCACCACCTGAAAGAGTTCCTGCTATTTGATTTCTTCGTTCAGCAAGTCTAGGAAAACGTTCATATATAGAGTCGATATCATCTTTGAAATTAGATTTTTTACCTTGAGAATACGCGCCCATCATTAAATTTTCATAAACTGTAAGTTCATTGAACACGCGTCTGCCTTCCGGAACCTGTGACATACCATGATGAACAATTTTATGACAAGGCATTTTTGTAATATCAATACCATCATACACTACTGTTCCGTGACGTGAAGGAATGAGACCAATAATACTTTGCATAGTAGTCGTTTTACCCGCACCGTTTGCGCCGATAAGAGTCACGATCTCACCCTCATTAACCTCAAAGCTTATTCCCTTTAATGCTTTGATAACGCCATAGTATACTTCTAAATTATTAACTTCCAATAGTGCCATAGCGTTAACCTCCTATATATGCTTTAATAACCTCAGGGTCATTAAGAGCCACTTCCGGTTTGCCTTGTGCAAGAACTGTCCCGAAATTCAAAACAGTTATCTCATCACAAAGTCCTGATACAAATTTCATATCATGCTCAATTAGTAAAATAGTAACATTAAATTCATCACGAATTCGGCTAATAATGTTCATAAGGTCAGCAGTTTCATTGGGGTTCATACCTGCAGCAGGCTCATCAAGACATAGAAGCTTAGGATTAGTTGCGAGAGCACGTGCAATTTCAAGTTTTCTCTGTTTGCCGTAAGGAAGATTACACAAATACTGGAAAATGTCAGAATAAGATTCAATGACGTGGGACATTTGCTTGGTTCTTCATGTATTGAGGTTTGGGTAACAGAAGACGGTGTTGAGAAAAAAATAGTTTTCAGCGGTGACGTCGGAAATGTTAATAAACCTATTATAAATGATCCTACTACAGTAAAGGAAGCCGACTATGTGGTTATCGAATCCACTTACGGAGAC
>JAZUOQ010000192.1:0-8535 GCA_045604775.1 Eubacteriales bacterium | reverse complement strand
GCATCGTTGACTTATCACTTGCACCTACGCCTGCTATTGGCGATTCAGTTGCACATATCCTTGAAGAAATGGGTCTTGAGCGTTGCGGAACACACGGTACAACTGCGTGTCTTGCAATGCTTAATGACGCTGTAAAAAAAGGCGGTGCTATGGCATCATCACACGTCGGCGGTCTTTCAGGTGCATTTATTCCTGTATCTGAGGATGCCGGTATGATAGACGCGGCACGTGCAGGCACACTTACTCTTGATAAACTGGAAGCAATGACTGCCGTCTGCTCGGTTGGTCTTGATATGATCGCAATACCGGGAAGTACATCAGCATCAACAATATCAGCTATCATTGCTGATGAAATAAGCATTGGCGTTATAAATAACAAAACGACTGCTGTACGTGTCATTCCGGCTTACAATAAGGATGTGGGTGACGAGGTATCGTTTGGCGGCCTTCTCGGCAGCGCACCTGTTATACCTGTGCATACGGAAAGCGCCGAAAAATTTATCTCGCGTGGCGGACGTATTCCTGCTCCGCAAAACGCATTACGGAATTAAGGTGATCAAATGAACGAGATACTTAAATCTGCACTTGATACAGAAAATAAGGCTCAAAAAATAATAAGTGACGCACTTAAAGTAAAAGACGAATGCGATAAGAATATACAAAACGCTCACAAGTTATGTGAGCGTTCTATCCTTGAAGCAAAAGCTGACTGTGAACGACATAGACTTGCCAAGAAGAAAGAAGCTAACGAACGTATATCACGCATTGAAACACAGCTTGAAGTCAGTCTTATTGAAATGGATAACCGTTTCAAATCAGAAGGAGAAGCGTGGTGTGATACGCTTTACCGCAGAATAACGGAGAATATATGAATTACGCAGCTATTACAAAAGCAAAAGCGATGTACGGCAAACGTTTTACCGATGCGGACTTTCAAATGCTTATGAACGTTTCGAATGTTGAAGCAGGTGCACAGTACCTTAAAGACCACCCTGCATTTACGAAAGCATTTTCTGATATAAACGTTAAAGGAATCAGGCGTACTGACATTGAAGCGGTACTAAAACGCCAGTATTATATTGATTTTTCACGGCTTACAAAAGGACTTGACGCAAAAGACAAGCAGCTTGTATATGCTTATTTAAAGAAATATGAAATAGAAGCAATACTGTGGGCACTTAGAAAGTTGGATGGCGAACCGTTTGAAAAACAAAATCACGCAAATTTATACGCAACTATAATGTCAGATATTTCAAAGGTGAATATAGCTGAACTTTCAAAGTGCACCGATAAAATCGGGCTTATTTCCGCTTTGCCTGAGGAATATGCCAAGATTCTTAGTCGTCATAATGATTACCTTACTGTCGAAAACGAATTGTGGAAAAACTACACAGTACAAATTTCAACACTTTTAAAGGGCAAATTTCCAAAAGACGACTCGCGTATACTGTTTGGTATACAAACCGATATACGAAATATTATAAGTATCTACAGGCTAAAAAAATATTTCGGACTAACGGGTTCTGAAATCACACCTTATCTATATCTGCCGACCTATAAATTCGGTGAAAGTGAGATCAGCCGTATGTGCGAAGCGGAAGAGGACAAACATTACGCACAGATGTTTTCCCAATCACACTACAAAATTTTCAGCAGGATAAGCAATGGTGAGTATATTGAAGCTCTTGCAAATGAGTATACAGTAACACTTGCAAAACGGCTTATTCATTTTTCAAAAAGTGCACCTGCGGTCATATACGCCTACACGGTGCTTAAACTAAGTGAAATAGGAAAAATTAAAACCGTAATTGAATCAATACGGTATAATTTAAACAGGGAGATGATAGAAGACTATGTCGGTACAAAAACTAAAATTAATTAGTCTTATAGGTCCTATCGACAAGTTTGACGATATTGCAAAGTGCTGTATGATATCGGAAAATTTTGAGCCTGTACGCGCATCACTCTTGACTGATGGAGTGAAAAATCTGCTTCCGTTTGAAACAGAAAATCCATACAGTGCACTGCTTGACAATATTACATCCGCAATGGATCTTGCAGGTATACCTAAAGAGCGAATACAGATAACAGATTACAACCCGGATATAGACGGTGAAAGTGCAAAGGTAGATGCATTCACGGACAAGTTAAAAAAGCTCAGCACCAGTATAGCTGATATAAAGAAAGAGATAAAAGAAAACGAACAAGCTATAGATAAGATACGTCCTCTTAGTAATTTGGATATTGAACTTGACAGTCTGTTTGCAATGAAGTTTATTGATGTGCGTTTTGGCAAAATGCCTATCACATCATATAATAATCTTATTTATTTCGGTTCAAACACATCAGTTGAATTTGTTCCGTTACACGAAGAAAAAGAATATGTATGGGGGGCTTGCCTTGCACCAACAAGTCAGAAAGCAACAGCGGATGCAATGCTGTCATCACTCAGTTTTGAAAGAATATATGTATCTGATAAAATCCATAAAACCCCTTCCGAATCAATAAAGTTTCTTGAAGAAAAAGACAAAGAACTCACATCTAAGTTCGAAATGCTTGAAAATGCGCAAAAAGAAATGACAACTGCCAATAAATCGGAATTAATAAAAGCGTATTCAAAGTATTTGTTTTTATCAAAGTGCCATGAACTAAGGGGTTATGCACTTAAATCAAGTGATAACTTCTATCTTTCGGGTTGGATACCTGCAAAGAAACTGGCTAAATTCAAAAAATATATATCTGACGATTATGATATAAACCTGATAATAGAAGAACCGCAGGAAGTAAAACATATAACTCCACCGACACGTATCAAAAATCCATGGGGTATTCGCTTTTTTGAAATGTTTACTGAAATGTACGGTCTGCCGGGGTATAACGAGCTTGACCCGACATTTCTGGTAGCACTCACCTATACCCTGTTCTTTGGTATAATGTTTGGGGATGTCGGACAAGGTCTTGTACTTCTGCTTGCCGGCATAATTCTATGGAAACTGAAAAAGATGCCTCTTGCACGTATTATTGCAATAATAGGTGCTTCCAGTGCATTGTTCGGTCTATTTTACGGAAGTATTTTCGGTAACGAGGAAATCATTCACGGATTCAGCGTACTCCACGGCAACAATACACTGTTCATACTTTTGTTTGCAGCAGGTCTTGGCATTGCACTTATCGGCGTTGCAATGATACTTAACATTATAAACGGTATACGTCAAAAGGACCCGTCGAAATTTTTATTTTCACCAAACGGATTATGCGGATTTGTATTCTTTTTTGGAAACGTTGCAGGCCTTTTGCTTATGCTAACGGGAATTGTAAATCTTTACAACACTTACTTTGTTTTAGGAACAATTGCAATTCCGCTTCTTCTTATATTCCTAGGAAAACCGCTGACTAAATTTTTAAAGGGTCACAAAAAACCTTTTTCACTCAAGTGGGGTGAATACATTACCGAAAACCTGTTCGAGTTGTTTGAGGTAATGCTTTCATTCCTCTCAAATGTAATATCATATGTGCGCATCGGCGCGTTCGCGGTAAGTCACGCGGGTATGATGCTTGTTGTTACCGCAATGGCGGAAATGCTTGGCGGTACAGGCGAAATAATCGTTTTAATATTCGGTAACATTTTTGTAATTTGTCTTGAAGGTCTTATTGTCGGAATACAGTGCTTAAGACTTCAGTTTTATGAGTTCTTTTCACGTTTTTATTCTGGCAACGGAAAACCGTTCAAGCCATTTAATTAAGGAGAATTATTATGATCTACGCACTTATTACTGTTACAATTTTATTTTTACTTGTTTTGACACCAATACTTCCTGTGCTTTCAGGTAAACTTTCCGGCAAGCACGCAAAGAAAAGACTTATGTACAACCTATCCGCTTTCGGCGCAGTAATGCTCTGTGGCGTGTTTATGCCTGTTTTGGCATTTGCAGCACCTGCGGAAGCTACAGCTGTTGCAGCTTCCGGCATCACTGATGCCGCTATCAAGGCAGTTGCTGCTGCTGCATCTGTCGGTCTTGCCGGTATCGGCGGTGGTCTTGCTGTAGGTCCTGCCGCATCAGCAGCTATTGGTGCTCTTGCAGAAGACAGTTCTACTTTCGGTAAATCTCTTATCTTTGTTGCTCTTGGTGAAGGTATTGCTATCTACGGTCTGCTTGTTTCATTCCTTATCCTATTCGTTCTTTAATTATGAAGATGTTTGTTATATCGGATAACAGCGACACATACACAGGTCTGCGTTTGACAGGCATTGACGGAGTGGTCGTGCACACAAAAAAAGAAGTACAGTCGGCAATACAGTTTATTCTTGAAGATAAAGAAATCGGCATACTTCTTATAAACGGTGCGCTTGCAAAGCTGTGTCCAGATGAGATAGGAAGAATCAAAAAAAGTTTATCACGACCGCTGCTTGTTGAAATACCCGACCGTCACGGTAAGGGGCGCGATGAAAATGCTATTGCAGAGTATATACGTTCAGCAGTCGGTATTAATATTTAGGTAATTCATAATGGATAAAAATAACATTTCTAAAGTTGCAACAAATCTTGAAAAAACAGTTTTACGAGATGCAGAGATGCAGGCGGCTCAAATCATAAAACAGGCAAAAGCCAACGAAAAAGCTGCTATTGACAAAGCAGAGCGAGAAGCAAAGATTTTGGCGGCGCAGTACCTTACCAATCATAAAGCGCAAATAAGCGCAGAATATTCAAATCTTGTTACGGAACGCGAAGCGGACTGCAAAACCAAACTTATACGTAAGCGTATGGAAATAGAAAGCAAAATTTATGATGCGCTTTTTAACCGTGTTTCAAACTTTGCAAAAAGCGAAGACTATGTACATTTTATGGAAGTTAACATTACGAAGATTGATAAAGATTCACTGTCCGAATGTGTTACAGTATACATATCAAAAAATAATATTGACCAAGAGATTGCAAAAAAGCATTTTTCTGACTTTGATATAAAGATATCCGATGATATCGTTCTTGGCGGTATAAAGTTATGTGATAACATAAATGGCATTGTGTATGATATGACGCTTGATCTGCGTTTCAAAGAAAGTATGACGGATTTTTTGACGGTATCAGAACTTAAGATACCTGAAAGGTTTTAATAATGGATGTAATTTACAGTATAAACGGTCCTGTAGTAACGGTAAAAGACTCTGTGAGTTTTTCTATGATGGAAATGGTGTATGTAGGAAACAGTCGTCTTATCGGTGAAGTTATATCGGTTTCACAGGACAAAACCACAATACAGGTATATGAGGACACAGCAGGTGTCTGTGCAGGCGAGCCTGTCATAAGTAGCGGTGGTCCGCTATGTGCACTGCTTGGTCCCGGTATTATTTCAAACATTTTTGACGGCATTGAGCGCCCGCTCACATCGCTTTTTGAAAAAACGGGTGAGTTTATCGGACGCGGTGTTGACTGTGACAGCCTTGACACAAAAAGGAAATGGAAGGTCACGCTACTTGTAAAAACAGGCGACGAAATAAAAGCCGGTCAAATATTTGCTACAACTCCCGAGAACGAGGGTATAACACACCGCTCAATGATACCACCGCATATTTCGGGTACCGTTGTTGATTGTGTTAAAAACGGTGAATATACTATTTTGGATACACTTATCACCGTAAAGGACAGTATTGGTAAACTTCATAAAATAGCGCTTGCACAACGCTGGCCCATTAAAGAGGCACGTCCGTTTGCTGAGCGATTACCTGCAAATGAACCGCTTGTTACAGGTCAACGTGTTATTGATACAATGTTCCCTGTTGCTAAAGGCGGTGCTGCTGCGGTACCCGGCAGTTTCGGTACAGGCAAGACTATGGTACAGCATCAGATAGCAAAATGGAGTGACGCTGATATTATAGTTTATATCGGTTGCGGAGAGCGCGGAAATGAAATGACACAGGTACTTGAAGAATTTGCCGAGCTTGTTGACCCCAAAACAGGCAGATCACTTACCGAACGTACCGTTATGATAGCCAATACCTCAAATATGCCTGTTGCGGCACGCGAAGCATCAATTTACACAGGCGTCACCCTTGCAGAATATTATCGTGATATGGGCTATAATGTTGCTATAATGGCAGACTCCACATCACGTTGGGCAGAGGCATTGCGTGAGATATCCGGCAGACTGGAAGAAATGCCGGCAGAAGAAGGCTTTCCCTCCTACCTCCCATCACGTCTTTCAAAATTCTATGAGCGTGCAGGGCTTGTAACAACTCTGTCTGGCGAGCGCGGAAGCGTTACTATAATCGGTGCAGTTTCACCTCAAGGCGGTGACTTTTCCGAACCTGTAACACAGAATACCAAGCGTTTTATACGCTGTTTCTGGGCACTTGACAGAGAACTTGCATACTCACGCCACTACCCTGCTATAAACTGGATAACCAGTTATTCGGAATATGATGGCGAGTTATCGGACTGGTACCGCAAAAATGTATGTGAAGACTTTGAAAACGCAAGATCGCGTGCTATGGGTATACTGCTTGAAGAAAACAGACTAATGGAAATAGTTAAGCTTATCGGCGAAGATGTTCTGCCCGAGGATCAGAAACTTATTATAGTTACTGCACGTCTTATACGCCAAGGTTTTTTACAGCAGAACGCACTGAACGACATAGATACTTATGTTCCGCTTGAAAAGCAGTATAAAATGATAAAGCTTATACTTGACGTGTATGACAAATCGACTGAACTTACACGTATGGGCATACCGCTGTCACAGCTTGTTAAAACAGGCGTGTATGACAGCATTACACGTATGAAGTTTGAAATTAAAAACGATGAGTTGCATAAGTTTGATGAACTGACTAATAGTATTGTAAATAAACTGTCAGAGCTTGCACATAGTTACAGGTGATAAAATGAAGATACAGTATCTTGGTATAAAAGAAATAAACGGACCGCTAATCGTACTGGACGGTGTCAAAGGTGTTCAGTTTGATGAGATGGCTGAGATAATTTTAGACAATGGTGAGATCCGCTCAGGCAGAGTTATCGGCATTGAAGGCGAACGTGCAGTACTACAGATGTTTGAGGGCACAAACGATATGTCCCTTGTGAACAGCAAAACCTCTTTCACAGGCAAACCAATGCAGATTGATCTTTCACAGGAAATGCTTGGAAGGGTATTTGACGGTGCAGGCAAACCCATTGATGATCTTGGTCCTGTGTTTGCAGAAAAAAGTGAAGATATAAACGGTTCATCCATTAACCCTGTTGCACGTCAGTACCCTAAAGATTTTATCTGTACCGGTGTATCTACTATAGATATGCTAATGACACTTATCAGGGGTCAAAAACTTCCCATTTTCAGCGGATCAGGTATGCCTCACGACAGGCTTGCTGTACAAATCGCAAGAGGTGCCGGTATAAAAGACTCAAACAAAAATGATTTTGCCATCGTATTCGCCGCAATGGGTGTAAAAAACGATGTTGCAGACTATTTCAAGCGCGAACTAAAAAAGACAGGCGCGGGTGCAAATGTTGTAATGTTTTTAAACCTTGCAAACGACCCGATAATTGAACGAATAGTGACACCGCGCTGCGCTCTTACTACAGCCGAGTATCTGGCTTATGAGAAAGGCAAGCAAGTTCTCGTAATTATGACTGATATCACAGCATATGCTGAGGCACTGCGCGAACTTTCTTCATCCAAGGGTGAAATTCCTTCACGTAAAGGTTTTCCCGGCTATATGTACTCAGACTTTGCATCACTTTACGAAAGAGCCGGAATGATAAAAGGTAAGAAAGGTTCAGTTACACTTATCCCTATTCTTACTATGCCCAATGACGATATCACCCACCCCATACCCGACCTTACAGGTTATATCACCGAAGGTCAGATAGTTCTTGACAGAACACTGTCTCAAAGCGGTATATATCCACCTGTTTCCGTACTACCGTCATTATCACGTCTTATGAAGGACGGAATAGGTGAGGGTTACACACGTGAGGACCATGCCTCAGTTTCCGACCAATTATTTGCATCATATGCAAAGGTTGCAGATGCGCGTTCACTTGCTTCGGTTATTGGTGAGGAAGAACTGTCCGATACTGACAAAGCATATCTTGTATTCGGACGTGAGTTTGAAGCTCAGTTTGTAAATCAACCGTCAGGTGAAAGCAGAACTATCGAGCAAACCTTAGACCTTGGCTGGAAACTGCTTACTCTGTTACCGCGCGAGGAACTTACAAGAGTTAAAGACGAATTTATTGTTAAATATTTACCAAAGGATGAAAAGTAATGGTTTTTCCAACCAAAGGCAATCTGCTAAAGGTTAAAAATTCACTCTCGCTTGCAAGTGTGGGTTTTGAACTAATGGACAGAAAACGCAATATACTTATCCGCGAAATGATGGGACTTATTGACAGAGCAAAAGAAATACAGTCAAAAATTAACACCACCTTTGCGGAAGCATATGATGCCCTTATAAAAGCGAATATTTCCGGTTCGGATGTACACAGCATTGCACATGCTGTACCTGTCGATGACTGCATAACAATACTAAATAAAAGTGTT
>JAZUOQ010000191.1:0-3940 GCA_045604775.1 Eubacteriales bacterium | reverse complement strand
ATGTCATCACCCGGTGCCTTGTAATCGTCGTTCCAAGAACGCTTGTATTCAGCATAAATATTAAACAGATCGGTGTATTTATCACAGACAGATTCAGATGCACCGTTCTTTTTTATAATTTCAACACACGCCATACTCATTCTGTTGACATCAAACTCACCAAAAACTGTTATAAGCTTTGATATAAACCCCTCGGTAAAAGCAACACTTTTATAATACCTTAAATTTGCATACACTTTTGTAACGGCACGGTAGACCGCTGCTGCACACATTGCACGGTCGGGTGTTTTTTTTGCAGTACCGCCAAGCGTTCTGAAAATGGTATTTGAAAGACGGCTGAACGTAAGGACCTTTACGTTTTTAAGTCCCAGTTTATTAAGGTCATATTCCCTTGTCATTGAAAGTTGTTCAGGCACAACAAGACAGACTGAAACACCTGTTTCAGTCAATTCTTTAATTTTTTGAGTTAGTCGATATGTCTTTCCGGTACCGGAACGTCCGTTATATATATAAATCATTTCATATCCTACCTTTTACTTTATTTTATATTATAAGATAGTCGTTGTAAAGTGTCCGTTAAAAATTTGCTATTGAACAGTATTAAAATATTTGTTATAATCTGTAACAAACGGAGGTGGAAAAATGGCACATCCATTAAAACATTTTATTACAATAACAAGACACCGTCATAAAGTAATCGTTCACTGTGCAAAAGCGGGTATTCTCAAACGCGGTCTGTTGCACGATCTTTCAAAATACACTCTAACCGAATTTATACCGGGTGCCAAATACTATACAGGTAAACGAAGTCCAAACGAACTTGAGCGCGATGAATACGGCTATTCAAAGGCTTGGATGCATCATAAAGGTCAAAACAGGCACCATTTTGAGTATTGGACAGACTATAACCCTCAAACACGCAGGGTGGAACCGGTTAAAATGCCGCTCGTCTTTGTTATAGAGATGTTCTGTGATAGAGTCGCAGCTAATAAAATATACCGCGGAAACGAATACCGTGACTGCCATCCTATTGAATATTTTATGGGTGGAAAAGACAATAGAGTAATTCATCCTAAAACTTCAGATCTTCTTGAGAGTCTGCTTGTTATGCTTAAAGAAAAAGGCGAAAAAGAAACTTTCTCATATATCAGAAAGCTTTTAAAAAATAAAACGTACTGATGAATATAAAATTTTAAAAAAAGTATTGAAAAATGTTAAACTATCAATTATAATGTCGATATTGCTATGTGAAATTCGCAGGATGACTGCGAATGGATAGGACTTTGGAGAAGCTCATTAAATTGAGTGCCGAAGGGGCAAGGCTGAATGCTGAAACTCTCAGGCAAAAGGACAAAGGTTTTTGTTATATATTCAAAGCTGCTATCAATATGCATAGCAGCTTTATTTATTTTTTTAGGAGGGCGTTTCACATTGAAAATTGTTGAAGCAATAACTGACATCAATGGTATAATCAACGATTTTGTATGGGTTAAAATCGGTATTATACTACTCATCGGCACAGGCATACTTATGACTGTATGCACAAAGGTTTTCCAGCTATCCCATATTAAACTATGGTGGAAAAGCACAATTGGAAGTATGTTTACAAAAAAGGTTATAGGCCACAGCAAAGAAAAAGGCACCATATCACCGTTTCAGGCTTTGTGTACAGCCCTTGCTGCAACTATAGGCACAGGTAATATCGCAGGTGTTGCAGCTGCTATATGCATCGGCGGTGCAGGCGCTGTATTTTGGATGTGGATTGCTGCATTTTTCGGTATGATGACTAATTTTTCTGAAAATGTACTTGGTATCTATTACCGCAGACGTAACAACTACGGCGAATGGTCAGGCGGTGCTATGTACTATCTAAAAGACGGTCTGGGTTCTAAAAAGTATTGTAAAATACTTGGATCAGTGCTCGCTGTTTTATTTTCAATATTTACCCTGCTTGCATCATTTGGTATAGGAAGCATGGGTCAGGTAAACAAAATTGTTGCCAATGTTGCTTCTGCTTTTAATATAAAAGCTCTTTCTTCAGTACAGGTAGCCCACGGTATATCTCTTTACAATGTCATTATCGGTGTTGTGATTATGGCATTAGCTTCTCTTATAGTTCTTGGCGGTCTTAAAAGAATTGCATCTGTTGCAGAGAAAATAGTACCGTTTATGGTAGTTCTTTTTGTAGCAGGAAGCCTTATTATAATAGGCGTTAACTTTACAAATATAGGCGCTGCCTTCAAAGCAATATTTGTTAATGCATTCACACCAATTGCTGCAGTAGGCGGCGGAATAGGTGCCGTTATCAGCAAAGTTGTAACACAAGGCTTCAAACGCGGCGTTTTCTCAAATGAAGCAGGTCTTGGTTCTTCTGTTATGGTACATTCAAACTCTAATGTTAAAGAACCCGTTACACAAGGTATGTGGGGCATATTCGAGGTATTTGCTGACACAATGGTGGTTTGTACAATGACAGCGCTTGTCATTCTCACATCAGGTGTATATAATCTTGAAACAGGTGCAATACTTGAAGGTTATACAGATGCAACACTGGTCGGCGGTGCATTTAATCAAATATTCTCGTGGGGTAATATCGGCGAAAAGTTTATTGCTGTTGCAATGTTCTTATTCGCATTTACAACAGTACTTGGCTGGTCGCATTACGGTACAAAGGCCTGGGAGTATCTGTTTGGTACAAAAACAACTATTGTATTCAAGATAATTCACATATGTACTATTATGTTAGGCGCAGTTATGACATCTTCTCTTGCATGGGATATCTCCGACACTTTCAACGGTATGATGATGATACCAAACCTTATAGGTGTTGTCGTCCTTTGCCCGCTCGTTTACAAGATAACAAAAAACTTTGTTGACAGAAAAGTCAAAGGAAAAGATATTGAACCTATGCTCTCCTATGACAAAGGTATTGAAGAACAAAACAAAAAGGAACTTGAAGCTGAATAATTTATAATTTTTTAACAGACACATTGACTGTGAGTTTCGGTTTTAAAACAACTTGTACAGGCTCCTGTGTGATGATATTATCACGCAGGAGCCTTGCTGCGTTTAAACCCATCTCATAAGAATTCTGGTCGATATAGGTGAAAAATTCATTAATTTTAATATTTGAAGTATTCGGGTTATCAAAGCATATAACAGATAAATCACCCGGTATATCTATATTATGTTCGATACACAGATTATAAAGATTTAATGAGCCAGAAGCATTACAGGCAAGCACAGCTGTAACATCACCGCTTTTAACGCGTGATATAAATTCTGATATTCGTGAATGGTCAGAAAATAACATATCATAATCTATTGTCTCAAGTCCTCTTTTTCGCATTTCAGTACAGTAACCCTGATAACGTATGTTTGTAACTTGTTCATCATAGGAACCACCTGCAATATAAGCAATCCCTCTATGACCAAGTTTATATAAATGTTCAATACCAAGCGCGCATCCAAATGTATTATCACCGGTTACTGATGCACAGTTTATACCCGGAAATTTCCTGTCCACAAGAACAAGCGGATACTTGGACAAAGTCATTTGCAGAATTATATCGCTGTAAAATTCAAAGTCCACCGGAAAAAGTATAACACCTGAATAACTGCTATTTATAATATACTCAAGCGCATAGTTTTCCTCATCAGTATTTCTGCAAAAAAATGTACTTAAAAAATACTCCGGAAATTTTAGCGTTTTAGTTATAGCCTGTATAATATCAGAACAATGAGAACCGGTATGACTTGGTATTATTATTGCTATTTTTTTAAAAATCTCATCATTAGGCTTGTTATTTGCAAGCTCATTGACTTTATTTTTGGATATATGTGATGATAAAGTACAAACGAATGAACCCTTACCTTGCACACGGTAAATATACCCATTCAGAGACAGTTCTGTAAGAGCCTTTGACGCAGTTATACGACT